>CAMWUP010000005.1 GCA_947177465.1 uncultured Lachnospiraceae bacterium | reverse complement strand
CCTGAAAGCATGGCAGAATTCTACCGTGCCGCCGACTTGTTTGTATTGCCAAGCACCGGTGAATTTGCCTCTGTCTCGCAGTTGGAGGCAATGTCTTATTCGCTTCCCGTCATTGTGAGCAATACAAACGGAACCTCCTGCTACGTGGAGGAAGGCAGAAACGGGTATTTATTCACAGACAATGATGCAGCAGATCTCAAAGAAAAAATTGTCAGTATAATTACAGACAAAAATAACATTCCGCAAATGGGAGCTCACAGCTATCACTTGGTTGTTGAAAAATACGCCTTTACGAACTACCAGAAAGAAATAAGCCGGTTCATTCCCCAAAAGAACGCTTAAAATTACGTTTTTCGCAAAGACTGTAAAAAGGAAGGTGATTATTATGTGTGGCATAGCCGGATTCTGTGGGCATACTGCCGACAATCAAATACAGATAAAAAACATGTGCGACAGGATCATTTACCGCGGTCCCAATGCAGAAGGTTATTGGCTCGACCCTGAAGGCGCCGTTACTTTGGGACACCGCCGCCTTTCCATTCTGGATTTGTCCGAAAACGGCACGCAGCCCATGCAATCGGCAAGCGGCCGCTTCATCATCAGTTACAATGGAGAAATCTACAATTTCAAGGATGTACGTGAACGGTTGATACGGGACGGTATTGTCCGGCATTTTAAAAGCACTTCCGATACGGAAGTTATTTTGGAAGCCTTCGAAGCATATGGTCTTAATGCAGTCAAAGACATGAAGGGCATGTTTGCCATTGCCTTATATGACAGAAAAGAGAAAGCTTTACACCTGATGCGCGACCGCGCGGGTGAAAAACCTCTATACTATGGCATGATCGGCGGTAAGTTTGCATTTGCATCCGATTTATCCTGTCTGAAGGTTTTGGAGGGCTTCACCGGTGAAATCAACCAAGAAGCGCTCTCAGCATTTATCCGGTACAAGTCCATACCGCAGCCCCTTACCATTTACAGACATATTTATAAGTTGCTGCCGGGACAGATTCTCTCCATTCGTTCTCCATTTACCGCGCCTTCTTATTCCACCTACTGGTCGGCAAGAGAAGCTGCGCTTTATGGTCTTTCACACCCGTTTCAGGGAAGTGAAACGGAGGCACGCGAAGAATTAAAACGGTTACTGACGGATGCTGTAAAGGGGCAGATGATTTCTGACGTCCCCCTCGGCGCGTTTTTATCGGGCGGCATTGACAGCCCCCTTGTCGTTTCTATTATGCAGAGTCTCTCAAAGGAGCGTGTCAAAACCTTTACCATCGGTTTTGAAGACCCCAAGTATAATGAGGCGGAATATGCCAAAGATATTTCACGGCATTTGGGAACAGAGCACACAGAGCTTTATATTTCGGAGAAGGATTTGAAGTCTGTCATTCCCCTTCTCCCTTCCATTTACTCAGAACCGCTTGCAGACCCTGCCTGTCTGCCTGCATATCTGATCAGTAAGCTGGCAAAGACAAAAGTAACCGTCACACTAAGCGGCGACGGTGGCGATGAACTTTTTTGCGGTTATGGTCTGTACCGCCGTTTGGAGCGGGTTTGGACAAAATATAAAAAGCTCCCCTTTACGCCTCGAAATGCCTGCGGTTTATTGCTGCAGCATTCTCCTTTAAAATATGGCAGCAAATTTTACAATATGGGCGAATATGCCCGCGTGCCTGACTCACACCGACTGCACGAACTTTTCCGCAACGAGCACAATCTGGATGCGCATAGTCTGGTGCCCCGCACTACCAATCCCCGTGATTATCTATGTGGCACATGGTTGACAGAGGACAATGCACTTTTACCTGATATGACACAGTACCGAAACGACTTATATCTGGATACCAAAGAGATAAAGTCGGCCATGCTCTATCGGGATCAGACCGGTTTTCTGACCGATACGGTTCTCCCCAAAGTAGACCGCGCCGGCATGTTCGTTTCTTTGGAAAACCGTATTCCGCTGCTGGACAAGGATATTATAGAGTTTTCGTGGACTCTCCCGATTTCTTACAAATCTTCAGACGGAACAGATAAAAAAATATTAAAGGAACTGCTCTACGAATATGTGCCAAAAGAAATGCTTGACCGGCCCAAGCACGGCTTTGAAGTGCCGCTTCCTGCATGGCTGTCAACCGGTGAACTGCACGAATGGGCGAGCGATTTGATAATGCACAGCCGCCTTGCAGACGACGGCTATTTTGACAAAAAGATACTGAACCGGATATGGAATCGTTTTAACCGCGACAGATCCAACACTCTGCTTCTATGGTACGTTCTTCAGGCAGAAAGCTGGTACCGACAGCAGCTGCATGTTTAGTGCTGCCTTATTCAGCAGCACTTAAACATTGCATTTGTCTGCATGACTCATTTTGCTTTTCTATTCCAGGGATGCTTATCAATCCATGTAACCAATGGCCGCTCCAGGATTTCTTTCCGAAGAGTATCAAATAATACACAGACTACAAATATTCCGCCAACGGATATTATCAGATGCAAAGGCAAATATAATGAATCTGCTTCTATGTTTTTAAAGATATTTTCCCATATATAAGAGCGTATATTTTTATTATTATGTATCAGATACACTGCAAATACAGAGCCACTGATATAATTGATTATCTTATTATCCTTCATTTCCATCTTCCTGAAAACATTAAAAAGCGCCCAAGAAAAAAGGATTACAACAGGACTTCTCATTCTTGTAAAATATCCGGCATTTTCAGCAAAAAATCCCCCATTCTTCCCCAAAAAGTCAAAACACACGATTGAGCCGGCTATACTGACTAAACATATAAGCACAGCTGCCATATTTAATTTTCTACTTTCACTATAGATATTCGGATATCTTCTGACATAGGTTCCCGTCAAATATATAAAAAGATAGAAGCCCGTATCCGAAATTGCTGTTGTCGGACATCCGGGAATACTCGGAATCACACTGCAAAATAGAAACAGTAAAAGCAGCAGCCTTTGATGCTGACTGCAATCCATATTATCAATCAAAATACCAATCCATGGCAACAATATCATCAATATCATGTAGGAAGTCATAAACCAATACTCACCATGACTAAACGGGAAAACGGCAGCTATCAATGACCCGGTACCCATTACACCTGACAGTATATAGGCAGCAATGAAGCATATCACGGAATAAAAAAACATTTCAGACCATACCACAAAAATTTTTTTCTTCGAAAAAGAATTTTGAAAGAAATAACCTGAAATCAAAAAGAATAAAATATTTCCTGCTCCACCTCCAAAACATAAAGTCTGATTCAATATTCGATTAACAGATATTCTTTCAGCCGCGAAAGCAGGCACTATCCATCCCGCATAATGACTTGCAACAATTAGCAGCATTGCTATGATACGAACTAATTCCAAATTACTCTTACGCTCTTTTCTCATCCTCTTCCTTCCTTTAACTGCTCTGTATTTCTCACTTTCCATTTTCCGTTTAGTATCGGACAGATTCTATCAATTATCAGTGCCGGAATAATCCAAGCCACACACGCAATGGTACAAATCAGGAACGCGTAAAGACTCTTTCCTATTATGGAAAACGGTAACCATTCCAGTATTTTTCTGCCAATTATGTATCCATGAGGTCCAAAGGCAAAATATAACAGGCTATGGCTTCCCATAAAGGTAAGCAGCGGAATATATCTCAATTTCCGCGTTAATGCGAAAACAGCAAACAGCCCGCTAAAGCATAATAGAAAATACAAAAATATATTTTGTATTCCATTGTTTCTAACGTCAAAGCCGTCCCACTCAAATAAACTTATAAACACTATCATTTCTATAACATAGACAATTAACCATGCCCAGTGCTCCACGATGCGCTTTATCAGACTTTCGCTGTCTGAATAACGCCTGATATAATATCCTGCCACAATAAAAACCTGATTAATCATTGCACAGCTTATATTCCAAATTTTCAAATCCCCCACTCCCCGAGCAAGAAAATATGTCAAAACGGAAATAATAAGGCTGACAGCCATTGCACTTTGCCACTGTCTGCATATTTTTATAATACCATAGCCAATCACCAAAGAAACCAACAGTGCCGGAACAAACCAGACTGCTCTTCCATAAAGGATTCTCAAAGTGCAGTCTATACCTATTTCTTTTATGACACCGACATCTTTTATCATTCTTTTCATATCAGAAACATTGCAATATGCCTCCACATATGAAATGACTATCCATGGAAACAGCAAGTTTAATATTCTGGTTTTTATAAAATCTTTTATCTTCATTTCCGGCTTCAACAAATAGCCTGAGACAAAAAAGAAAATCGGCAGCATGATAGGAGAAATAATCGTACCGTAAATTCCTCCCACACCAACGTGCGCCCACATAACACAAAAGGCGCCAATCCCCCTCATGGTATCAATTGATTCATCTCTTTTCATAAAGTTACTCTTCCCCTTGGTACAGCTGTTTTATTCTATAAACTTATTCTCGCTCAACCGATACTTATTCCCCATCAGCTTGTGCTTCACAATCCACCATCCTGGCACCCAGATTCTCTGTTTCATGGCGGGAGATGCACTGCCTATCATCCAACAGTTTTTATCACAGTGCTTCACCTGTTCCCTGACCTTTTTCGCCTGCTCAGAAGTCCAGATTTCCTCCCATGTATTGTCATGCAGATTGCCCATCGCCATTTTTTCCGTGCTGCCGTTGCAGGGCAGCACATTGCCGTAAGGGTCTAAAAAGAAACCGTTCGTTCCCATTTCACAGGGAAGAAGACGCTTCTGCCCGTAAATGTAGTTAATCAGTCCGTGGTTAAAATAGGCACGCGCCCATTTCTTAGGCGACTTTGATTTGAGCAGCGCGTTAATCAATTCCTCAAATGCCTCCGCTACCTTGCGCTTGTCGTCAATTTTGTTGTCCGTCTTTCTGAAATAGAAGGAATTATGAAGCGTAGCAGTCGCAAACTCCATGCCAAGCTCGTCCGACATATTGTAGAGCGGCACCAAATCCTGACAGTTCATATCTTGTACTGTCATGCCGAAGCCTACATCCTTATGCCCCATCTCCACCAGTTTTTTGAGCGTACCGTATCCACGGTTGAAGCCATCCGGCAGCCCGCGGATAGCATTGTTAGTCTCCTCCAGCCCTTCTATGCTGATGCGGATTCCCACCTCCGGAAATTCCTTGCACAATTCGATAATTCGGTCCGTAAAATAGCCATTGGTCGATATCACAATCCGGTTTGTCTTTTTGTAGAGCAGACTCACAATATCATGGATATCCTGCCGGATAAATGGCTCGCCGCCCGTAATATTGGTAAACGCCATCTCCGGCAGCTTTTCCAGTGTCGCTAAATCTATTTCTTCTTCCGGACGGGTTGGGTCTCTAAAGCAGTCGCACATATTACAGCGCGCGTTACATCTGTATGTTATAATAATAGAACCGTGTAAATTTCTTTTTTTCATGCAGACACAGCACCTTTCTCATTTATCATTAATTTCTTGTATTTATCCAGCAGCTTTTTACAGTACTCTTCACAATTATCAAAACCATGTTCCAAACAATTTTCTGCATACTTCTGCTGTTTTTCCTTATCCTTCCACAAATCCTCTATTTTCTTCTGCAGTGTGTCCCCGTTTCCGCTTTCAAACACTTCGCCTGTTTTTCCCTGCACAATCAGTTCCGGAATCCCGCCGATATCAGCACCGATAACCGGTGTTCCGAGCGCCTGTGCTTCCATGACGGAAAAAGGACCGTTCTCATACCATTCTGACGGATAGACCGCAAAAGCCGCCTGCTCAATCAGACTATATAATTCTTCCCCTTGTTTAAATCCAACTTCTTCTATATTGGGAACCTTTCTGATTTCCTCCTGCAATTCGCCTTTTCCGGCAAAAACAAAGGATACTTCTGACAGTTTCCGGCAGACAGATAACAGGGTATGAACCCCCTTTTCCTTGGAATACCTGCCAAAATAGAGCACATATTCCTTTTTTTCCTGTCCTGTCCTGTGCAGTGCAGGAATAAAATTGTGCATTGTCACACACTTACCTTGCAAACGCTTATCCCTGCTCAATTTCCCTTCCATAAAACGGCTCGGACAGATTATCAGGTCTATTTTTTTGTACGCCTTAATACAACGGTACAGCATATTTTCCATTGTGCCCAGCATGCTCTTTATCCGCGAACCATGAATGCAGCAGTCCTTCGTGCATTGCATACTGCTTCCACTCAAGCACTTTTCGCAGTTTTTGCCAGTCCTTCCGTTAATCATCATATGATTTGGACATACAAGCTGATAGTCGTGCGCCGTAAACACAATCGGTATCTTATGCGCCTTAATCTCATAAATGATGGAAGGCGTAAGCTGGTAGTTAAAATTGTTCAAATGCACAATATCCGGCTTAAAATCCCGAAGCACCGCCCTGATTTTCTTCCGCGCCTCGCAGGAATATATGATTTTAAACGGATACATCAGCTTCTGCAGCTTTCCCGTGTGAAAATCCATATTGGAGGTATAGCTTTCTGCATGATTGCCCACAATACGATTCTCATGCTCCATACCAAAATATTCTACCTGATGTCCTTGCCGCGTAAGCTCCTTCCCCAGTTCAAAAATATAGGTTTCCGAGCCTCCGTTTGGATACAGAAACTTATTCACCATTAATATTTTCATGCTTGTTGCTCCCTTGATACAGCTTCAGTGTTTCCTCCACGATTTCATCCCACTTATACTTCTCTGTTATATACTCTGCAATTTCCTGCTTCGTATGCACAAAGGCATGTCCGTCTGCTGTCAGTCCGCACAGCTTTTCCTTTAAATCCGCCACATCGGATTTTGCAAATACACTTGCATATTCTCCCGCCACGCCCGTATTTTCAGGAATATCGCTGACCAGACACTGTGCGCCGTAACTCATCGCTTCTAACAAGCTGATGGGCATCCCTTCCACATCGCTTGGCAGAATGTAAAGATAGCAGTTGCTATACAGCTCTTCCAGCTCCTTTCCCTGTACAAAGCCGGTAAAGATAATATCCGGATTTCCCTCGCCGGACTTCCGAAGCTCTTCAAAATAGCCGTCTGAATGGCTGCTGCCGCCTGCAATCACCAGCTTTTTGGCACAGCCGGACCTCTGATATGCTTCAATCAGATAGTGAAGCCCCTTCTCCGGCACAATTCTGGCAAGGAAGAGCAGGTAATCGTCTCCCGACAGCCCATATTTTTCTTTTATCACCTTGGGCTTCTGCACAACTGCCCTGTCCACTCCGTTGGGAATATAAACCGTCTCCCGCTTATAAGTCTGCTTAAAATACCGCTGCGTTTCCGGCGAAAGCACAATAATCTCATTGGCGTATTTTGCCGCTGTTTTCTCTCCATACTTTAAAAAGCGCGTGGCAAAACCACCCCATTTGGCGCGCTGCCAGTCCAGCCCGTGTATAGTCGCCACAGTCCTTATGCGAAACAGTCGCGGCAGCCACAGAAAAGCGCATGGCCCTTCCGCATGAAAATGTATTACATCATAATGGCAAAACAGCGCATGGACTGTTGCAAGGAACGCATAGACCACCGCGTTCAGGCTCTTTTTTTCCATAGTAGGAACCGTTATAATACGCACACCCTTATATGCTTTCTGCTTTTGGACGTCATTTTCCTTTCCCGACACATGATGACCTTTGCGGTTGTAAACGCAAGGCTTGTGTCCTTTTTCCGCCATACGCACCGCAAGCTCCTCCACCACACGCTCCACGCCGCCTTCCCTGGAGGGAATCCGCTTGTGCCCTATCATCGCTATCTTCATAGAACTACTCCCTGCGTACCTAAAATTTGTCCATACCGGCACAACTGCCCGTCAAAATCACTTGGAACCTCTCCCCGTGAATATAACCAAAATTGTTTTAAACAAAATCTTGATGTCCAAAGTTAAAGACCAGTTGTCAATATACTCTAAATCAAGCTTCACTACTTCTTCAAAATCTTCGATATCACTTCGTCCACTCACCTGCCACATACCGGTCAGTCCCGGCGTCATACAGAGTCTGCGCCGGTAATACAAGCTGTACTGCTTAAACTCATCCTCCGTAGGCGGTCTGGTTCCCACCAAACTCATATCACCTTTCAATATGTTATAAAACTGTGGAAGCTCATCAATGCTTGTCTTACGGATAAACTTACCCACCTTTGTGATACGCGGGTCATCCTCCATCTTAAACATAAGACCCTTTATCTCGTTCTTATCCATCAGCTCTTTTTTGCGCTCTTCCGCATCCAGATACATAGAACGGAATTTATATATTTTAAAACGCCGCCCATTCTTTCCGATTCTAATCTGTGAGAAAAAGACAGGTCCTTTGGAATCCAGCTTAATCGCGATTGCCACGAAAGGAGTCATAACCGCCGTTATCAGCAGCCCGACAATGCCGCCCGCAATGTCAATCACACGCTTTATGAGGATTCTGCGGTAATCCACGCTGTAGAGAGAATAGGTCACCACCGTATGTCCGCCAAATTTGCCGATACTGCTTTCTTTACTGTGCCACTCAATAATATCTATGCTGTAATGGCATAAAATGCCCATGGATTCAAAACTGCGAATCATATCCCGCAAGGCGGCAGTACTCTCTTTTTCTACTTTGATAAATACCTCATCCAATGGAAGCTGTTTTGCCTCTTCCATCAAGTTGTCCCTGTTCGCTACAATGGGAATTCCCTCGCATTCCTTCTCCAGTTCCGTCATGTCCAGAACTGCGATTGCCGATATATCATAATTTATCTGTAAATTCTCTTTTATTTCTTTTACCGTCTCTAAAAGGCGCTCCTTCTCCAGCACCAGCATAACCCGCACACGTCCATTCTCACTGCGAAGGTATTTGCGCATAAGCTTTTTGATAATAACATGCAGTATATAAGTCAACAGCACATTAAATATAGCAAAATAGCCAAACAAAAGACGGGAAAAGACCTCTGCCTGTTTAATCAAAAACAAAAAACAGCCAACCGCGCCAAACATAATGGCATTGTTCCTGATTACCATGGACAACTCAACCAGATAGCCCCTTTTGGAAAAGTCTTTGTTCCAGTCCATAAACAGGCCAAAAACAGCACAGAACAGCATAAAACAGAGGCAAATCATATAATGCATTTCCCCTCTGTTCTCCAAATCCTTTATTCCAAACCGCAACACGACTGCCGCCACATAGGAAGCTATAATGGACAGCAAATCCACTGCCAGCAACACATATACTCTGGCAACATGATTTTTCTGACTTACCTGTTCCAAATGCCCATCTCCTTTTGTTTATTGCGCCGTTCTCTTCAAATACTTCTGCGGCTGCCAAAAATAGCCTTCACCTCCCTGAAGACCAAATATTTCGCCCCACACTCCAACCATAAGAAGCAGTGCGTAATCCCGCGCTATATATACAGATACCGCGTGCGCCTCAAATACAGTATATAACACAAACATGGTTATGACAAGAAAAGAAGCGGCATCTTTCTTTTTCATACAAGAAAAGAGCTGCACTCCCTTTACAGCAATATAGGCAATTCCGGGAATAATACCATACCAATAAAAAAGTCTGATAAAACCCATGTCAAAATACACTATATTTTCCGGCACGGAAAACATGGACCAGAATGTAACATTCCCCCTGAAATGAGACCATAGAATTCGCTGCGTCAGATATTTGTCCAGCCGCTCAAACAGAGGAATCTGATATCCCCATACAGCCGCCAGAACTGAAAACACAATGCACACACTACAGCAAACAATACCACTCACATATATCCACTTCTTTTCCTGAAGTTTAGGAAACATACAGAAAACCATGGCAATCAACACGGTAACGCTTGCAACTGCCACGCCCGTTCTTGAAACGGTAAGCATGTACAGCCCTATATTAGCAAGCTCCAACAGAATGCAATGATACCATTTCAATTTTTTCCAATACAGATAGATTCCCAGCGTCATTAGCGCCCAGAACATGCAGTGCAGTGCGTTGGGATGCCCCAGCCCAAAGCAGTATCTTTTCTCAATTCCGCCTCTGCCATAATCTGTTTCCAAAAAAATCTGCCCAAGGCTTCCTGTAAAGGATAGTACGGCAAGCATTATCACCCCTGCCAGAGTAGTGTAAAAAGTAATTTTCAGTACAGTCCGCAGATTCACATTCTTTGACGCCGCAACAAAAGCCACAACACGCACAATCTCATTCCTTCCCGTCGCAAAGTAAGAGATAGCGCCCAGTACAAAAAATGCCGCCATAACCAGCCACTCTTTGAAAGAGTATTTTGTCATTATAATTTTTATCATACACAACAGGAAAGTAATCTGAAACAGTCTTCCCTCTATCGGATTGATATATGCACTTTTATCTACAAGGACAATCCCGATTTCAATCAGAAGCGCCAGATAAAAGACGCCCTGTCCTACCCGTTTTGATGTTATCTTTTCCTTCACGATAATCTCCTTTTACCGTTAATAAAAACCTTCCAGCATCGGTGAAATAATATCCGGACCCTGCTCTATTTTTTGGAGCAGGTCTCTTAAGGTTCCCGTATAACAATATCCGTTGTATACATTTCCCGCCGCTTCTTTATCACCTGTATAGCATTGAATATAAGGATAGTCATAATTCATCCTGCTAATCCAGAATATTCTCTCCCTGCCCTCATTTTCCGAAAAATCAAATATGGTTCTGCCATAGTCTTCATAAGGGCAGCCCGCCGCCTGCAAAACTGTCGGAAGCAGATCGCAATGCGATATGGGCGCGTTCGTCACCGGAGATTCTTCATGTGTCTCTCCCGGGCGTTTTACGAAAAAACATACCTGTGAATCGGTATTATTTGGTCCGCCGTGGTCCGCAGTAATGATAATGGTTGCATTATCATACGCTCCTACCTCCTGTAACGGGTTCAAATACTCCTCTACTATCACTAAACAGCCTTTTACGGTTTCTTCCCTTGACGAATCCGGTTTATAATTTCCATCTGCACCGGTTGTCCACTGGTGCGGTCCCATCAAATGCTGAATGATAAAATAATTGTGTTCCTCATCTCCTGATATCTCCTCTTCCAACAGACGAGAGTAAAAAGCAGCATTATCATGACGCACACCATTCTTTTTCGCCGTCACAATGTCCGCATACTCTCCCATATTGGTATAAAACAGCGGCTTCAAAAATTCCGGAAACATTCTGTATCCTGACATCTTAAACAATGTTTTTAGCAGCAGCGGCTCGTTTACTTCCATATCCTGCGCTGCATCTATCACATTATCAAATTTATCCCGTATCAGTTCCAGTTCATTGAGTCCGCATATCATATGGGCATCCGGTGTATAAAGGTTTATCTTGTAATTATTATTTTTCAGGCAGTCATAAAAGTGATTTGTCATCTCATTGTCCCAAGCCTGCGCACACCATTCATTGATGGTAATGGCCGGATTAAATTCAACGCCGGTCAGCATATGAACAATAGAAGGAAACGTTCCAAAATACACACATTCAGCATTGTTATAGTAGGTAAAATCATGTAGCGCATCGACTGCATCAGGATAGACCTTCAATGCATCTTCCACATACTCGCTGCTCATAAAGTCCAGTATCAAGATAATGACATTATCTTCTTTTGAAACTACAAGCTGCTCTTCTCCTGATAAATACAAGCCTGCCGCCGGTCTTACATAGGCTTTTTCATCTCCTGCCACCACCAAAGAAACCAACGCAACTATCTGTATAGCAAGCAGAAACGCTGACAGATACTGTACCAGCTTGTCCCATACCTTTTCCCTTACAAACGCCAGAAAGAGCGCTACACCAATGATAATCAGCCAAATCAACAGATTCAGAACAGCCGGCACCACCTCTATGCCATACCCCTCCGGATTCAACCCCAAAAGATCCAGCTTCCTGTTTAAAAACATCACCTGCAGATATCCCGCCACAGCAATACCAAAGCTTATGGACACAATAAGTTTATATGGAAGCCTTGGCAAAAACATCGCTCCAACTGATAATATCACCGCCGACAGCACGGCAATCACAAGCATATGCCAAATAAATTCCTGATATAAAAAAGTAAATTCCGTCACATTTGCAAAAAATATTTCTGAAGGACCAAATACCAAAAGCATAAAACTAAGCAGGAAAAAACTTAAAAACGCTTTTAAAAATGCTTTTCCTTTGCTGTTACCCTTCTTCGTGTCACCTTTCATTTCTGCTCTCCTTTGTAGATTATTTCAGCTTTACATTTTTATATATTCCCAATTTTCGCAATGCCGCTTTACAATAAGATACCACCATATCCTTCCAAAAATAAGCAGCCTTTGCCCTGATGAAATCCTTTGCGGAAATTCTGCACCTTTGTGCAAGCTTCCACCCTCTGCCGAATTTTACAATATATTCTTTCAAAAAAAATTCCTTACAGCGCTCATTTTCCCACAGCCGGTACGTCTCATACATATAAAGATAATCGTTAAAAATCCTATCGTCCCTGTCTGAAAAGGAATGTGTGTACTGCTCCTCATGCATCCCGATAGATATCAGAGGCCTGTCCGTCGAGACAAAACGAGGATTTTCACTAAACAGCCGCATATACAGCACCATATCTGACGCCCAGTTACTCTTCTCGTCAAACATAATCCCATTGTTACGGTAAATGGTATCGCTGGGCGCGCCAATCTCATTACCCAGAAACAGGTTCCGCCAGTCCTCTCTCAGGCGGGGGATAAAGTCTTCGGACACCTTACGCTTATAGCTTTCCCGCTCGGATACCTGCATACTGTTAGAAAAGGCAAGCCCCGCCTTTGGATTTTCATCCAGCATCCTTACCATTTCTGCAAGGCTTTCCGGATAGGTAAACCAGTCGTCCGAAAACATAATCTTGATATAATCGCCCCTCGCCTGTGCAATCGCCGCATTCCAGTTGAAAATATGCCCCAGCTTTTTGGCGTTATGCACATAGCGGATTCTTCCGTCCGAAAGCCCGCTCACCAAATCGGCAATCTCCGTTCCATCGGAATCGTCGGTTATATTGACCTCGTAATCCGTATAAGTCTGCTCCTGTATGGAATCCAGCAGACGCTTTACTTCTTTTACATTGTTGTAAACAGGTACGCAGATAGATACCTTGGGCATAAGTCTGCTCTCCTCTCGCTTATTATTTCATTCGCAGAATTTTTTTCACGATACGCTTGCAAAATACAACTGTCTTCCTCAATCCGTTTCTTATCTTTTTCCTAAAATGCCGAAAAGCCGCTTCTGTCTTTGTTTCGTCCTGCTTCATCAGATGTGCATACTCTGCCTGATGTGTCCTTACATATTCCGGAAAGCTTTCATCAATCGGCACCTGTACAAATACGGCGTCCCTTCCGAAGATATCCTCGCCATCCTTAATCTTGTCATCCACCTCGGACAGCACAGCTCTATTGTTGTATTCCTGATGCGCTGCGGAACGCACTTTTTCCGCGACACGCTTTTTTACGTCCTTTTCACCGCTGCCGCCCATATAGCCGAAATGCCAGCCGCCGTCATCCACACGGACGCCGAATTCCTTGCACTTCGGCCAGCGCAGCTCGCCGAGGGGCATTGTCTTTGCCACCTTATAGCTGCACACCTTGCTGCCCAGCCATTTTTTCCGCTCCACACCCTCAAATTCACCGCAGTATGCCAGCAGGTTTCCCGACACCTCTTCCATATTGAGATAACAGTAAAAAAGCCGCTGCGCCAGATGGAATACCTTATCCTGTGCGCCGTCTTCATTCCGCCGGATTTTTTCTATGATTTCCTTTACCTTTTCAGGGTTCGGAATTTCGTCCAAATCACTGAAAATAATGATATCCTCATCCGTGCAGCCCGCAAGTCCCCGTCCTACTGCATTTTTTTGAAAGGTGTCTCTGTCATGGGTATAGCCTTTTGGCGTATCATCCACCACCACATGTATGATTTTATCCTCAAATTCCGCAAACAACGCCTTGTTTTCCTCATAATACAGGGGCTTTTTCATACCGGAAAAGGTCTCCGTCGCCTCGCTTATGACAAACTTGTCCACAACCTCGTTCATTACATGCAGTCGAAGCTTTAAAATATCCAGTTCGTTAAAAAATTGAAAGCAGTCATATACCATCTATTACATGCCTCGCTATTTTTTCCGGCAAAAGTTCGGGTATCCGGCGTTTGTCCCCATCCACTTATGGAACAAAAACGGCGTAATCCCTTCTATCTCCGGTATCATATTTTCATGCCCAAAATATTTTGCTACATCAAGTGGAGCGATTTTCATTCCCTCTGCTTCCAGCAGATGTCTGATTTTGCAGCAGATAAAACCGTCCTCGTTATAGTATACCACACCATCCAGTTCTTCTCCAACCCATGGCACATTTGCTTTTCTCGGAAAGTCCATCAGGCGCTTGCTGCGGATAGATACACTGTTCCCCACACGGCAGAGATTGCCGTGAATATCTCGATAGGTAGTAGTGTCTCCCTCTTTCGGAAGAGGCCAGGGCGAACCAATATAATCATACTCCAAAAATTCGTCGCGCCACATTTCCGGATGCACCACAAAGCCATCGTAATGCACCAAAAGGGCAAAGCCCGTATCCACATAATCTCCCATATTGTAAACCGTCTCATAATTAAACCGGTTGATATCGCTCAGTTTGTCAATATGTCTGTACGCAATATCCTTCGGCAGAAAAAGAGGCTTTCTATGCGTCACCAGTACCGCCGCTCCAAAATCAATCCCCCTCATACTGTACTGCATCGCCTGAATCGTTTCTTTTACTTTCACGCTCGTCATGGCAATCAGGGTGACTTGCGGTAATTGGAGTTTTCCGTTTATGATTTCTGCCATACTTTCCTCCTCGCGATTTCCACGCCTGCCAGTCCCAAAAGGGTAAACAGGGATACCAGTTCCGAAAGCCGCCACGTCAAAGGCTCCTTAAAATATATTGTAACCTCTCCGCAATACCCCGCCGGAATTTGCGCACGGACCACATTGTTCTCTCCCATAGATACCTCTGTGTAAACAGCTTTTCCTTTTTGTTCTCCTATTTCGCAGCGATACCAGTCATTATACAAAAGCGGTACCTCCACCCAGTCCGCAAAATCCGATGTGTTTTCCACCTCCATGGAAACCGTAAGATACTCTTTTTCATAGGACACAATTTTTGTGTATTCCCCTGCCGCCGTCTTTGTCGAATTTAATAATTCCAAATCAGTCCCCGGATATGCGAACACGTTGCAGAAATAATCCGATTTCCCCAACGATACCGTATCCATCAGTCTTGGTCCGCTAATCAAATGAATACGGTTATCCACCATGTAGAAACAGCCAATCAGACCAAAGGCAAAAATAACAGCGCAGAGTTTTTTTATATTTCTCACGGATTTAAAATAGCGCAGTGCAAAAACCATTGTCACAGCGGCAAAAACCGTAGCAAGCGTGGAAAATCTTGTCGCAAATTGAATGTTGGCAATTACCATTCTAAGAAACACAATATGTTCGGATATCCAATCCCACGGAAAGTATAAGGTTATCATCCACAAAGCAAGCAACGTAAATGCAAAGAAGATACCTCCCTTTACTTTTTTACCGTGCTCCCTACCATGCAACATGGCAAACACATACAGCAGAAGCCCCCCTCCCAAAGTAAACCCTATTCCATATGCCATTTCGCGATATGTTCCGAGAGGTGCCATATAGCTGTCACCATTCCCCGGATAAAAGAGATTAAACAACTGTGAAATATGCGCTCCCCACGTTTGCATATGAACCACTTCATTCGTCGCATGCCCAATCCCCACCTTACCCATTGCCGTCAGGCACGGAAATAAGAAACCAGCATTCAGCAAAGTCGTGTAAACAACCGTTTTGGCAAGCACCAGAAATGTTCTAAAACACCCTTTCCCAAAAATTTTTTTCACATTGACAACGCACGCGAGCAGTACAAAACTGCCGTACAGCACGCAGGAAAGGATATGCGTCTGAATCACTCCGCTAAACCCAATCACCAGAGGAATCCAGAGCTTTTCATACCGTTCCGTCTTTGTATCCGAGAGTACCATATAGATTCCATAGACAAGCAGAGGAAGAAAAACCATTCCCCATGTTTCTCCCACATCTCCCCTAATGTAAAGGTTGGTGATTCGATACGGTGCCGACACGTACAGAAATGCCGCCAGCATGCCTATCGTTTCGTCCTTTGCTATTTTTTTGAAACACCAGTATGCGACCGATGACGTCGCAAAATTACAGATAATCATAAAAACATTAAAGACAAACGTCACGGGAAATCCAATCAAACGAAGCATTGCCATAAAATACATTAATAAATCGCCATAAAAAAGCGAGGCGGGATAACCGTGCCCATACATCCAGTTAGGCTGAATTCTAACTGGAAACTGTCCGGCAAGAAGCCCCTCGGCAACACCATCAATTCGCATCAAATGGTAATTCAAATCAATTGCTGACGTGATATATCCGGAAAATAGCGGATAGGATACCGCAAAGGTGACGGCAGAAAGCGCTGCCAGTCTATACAAACTTTGGGTGGACAGCTTGTCAAACCAGCCCTTTTGTTTCGCCAGCAGAAACATATCCAGCAGCAAAAACAGAAGCAGTGCCACTGTAAATCTTATCCGCAGAGCAGCTCTGGTCTCGGTAATGGTACAGCCTTTGACTATCATGTAGCCCTCTCCGCCAAAATACGTCTCAAGTCGGAAATCTTCCACATCCTCACTGAGATAAATCATGAAGGTCATTTCCTGCGTTTTAGGAGACAAATGCAACGTGTCGGCGCGCAGCCCCCAAAAGTCTTTTGTACTTGCCCTCACACTACAGGTATTATTCTCTGAATCCGTTTCATAGCGGACGGTGATATCATAGGTACCCTTTTTAAGCGGTATTTCCGGCGTGTAGTCAAATATTTTCGATGATTCCAGTGGAAAAGAAGCATCTACATACCAGCCATCCCTGTCGTCCGGTATCGTGGTTCCGATAAAGTCCATATAGGGAATATGGACAACCGTCTTTTCTTTCGTATAACCACTTATTATATAAATGAAAACGGCAAGCTCCATAGCAAACAGCACCGCGTAACATAGTTTTACCCTCTTTTTCATGAATCACTTTCTCCTCTTTTCAAACAAACATTTTGCACGCCGCTCCAATCCCCTGCAAATCCTCCCCAGCCGAAACCTGCCGTAAGTATATTTGCTGTGCAGCGCATACGCCCATAAACGGATTCCTTGTGGTTTTTGACCCACGCGTTTATAGCGCCCTGAAACCGCCTGATATCGCTCCAGTTCACTGCGGCATTCCTCTGCCGTAAAAAGCCTCCCACGCCTGTCCATGTAATGAAAGCGCTCATAAATATTCTGTTCACTTGCCCAATAGCCATCTGACATATTATGCCTTGCCCAGTATTTCGGCGCTATCACAAACTTCACTGTCTCGCTGGTATATGCCGGAAAAAAAGCAAAGGATGAGTTTGATAACAAGAGGTAATATGCATTTTTTAAGGTCACATAATCCTTGTCAATGGAAAAATGATACGCCGGTATCCCAGGCAGCGTTTTTTGCGCCTCCGCCACATCATCCGTCACAATCATAAACTCCATATCCGTCCGGATTTCTTTCATTCTCCTTATGCCGTCCAGCCAGTATTTTTTGCGCAGACACAGCTCCGGACTGTCTGCATATTCCCCGCCTCTCATGTTGATGATACATAGATTTTCCCGACTGTACTCATAGGATTCATATTCCGGCTTCACCTTCAGCCAATCCTTCAGCTTCTCCCTCTCATGATAAAAATACGACTCATCCTGCATATTGCCGTAGAGCAGGGTATTGTCTGCGACATGACACATTTTCTCGTCTGCACCGGCGACATAACAGCCATGCTCTATATCATGCTTTGAATTCCCCATATACAGTCTGACTTCCGCCTCCTCATAAACGGAAAAATCCTTCTTTTCAAGGTCGGTAACAGCATGTCCCAAATCCATGTCCATAAAGTACATACCCGCATTGCTGTGAACATTGACCGCCAGCCTCTCCTGTCCTGCCGTGGCAAATTCATACCCGTTTTCTTCCGCAATGGCGCGTGCCGTCACATAACAGAAAAGTTGATTTCCCAATCCCTGTCCCTTCAAAAATTCGGTGCCGACCATAGTATCTTCCTTTCCCTGCCACTATTTTTTCTGCTCTACAATCTTGCCGTTTTCCACACGGTAAATCACATCGCATTTTTCTATTGTGTTCAGCCTGTGCGCAATAATCACCATGGTCTTTCTGCCATGGAAGCTGTTAATCGCCTCCATAACCGCTTCTTCCGTGGCATTGTCAAGCGCTGAGGTCGCCTCGTCAAATACCAGAATATCCGGGTCGTGATACAATGCCCTTGCAATACCAAGGCGCTGTCGCTCTCCACCGGAGATACGCACGCCCCTGTCGCCGGTAGAGGTGTCCAGTCCTTCCGGAAGCGCCTCCACAAATTTTTTCATCTGCGCCTCCTCCAGCACCTTCCATACTCTCGCATCGTCTATTTTCTCTTTTTCCACACCAAAAGCAATATTATCCCTGATAGAATCGTCGGATAAGTAAATCGACTGCGGAATATAGCCGATATTACTAAGCCATGAAGGATAATTATCCATGACATTCCTTTTTCCGCAGCAGATACTCCCCTCCTGTGCCTGCAGAAGCCCCAGAAAAATATCGATAACCGTGGACTTGCCCGCACCCGAAGGTCCGACCACGCCGACCGATTTGCCGTAAGGTATCACCATATCCGCATGGTCTAATATTTTTTTATCTGTATTGGGATACATGTAAGAGATATCCTCTAACACAATATCCGCATCAATCTTAACCGGTTCCGGATTTTCAGGCGGCGTACACACATATTTCCCGTTTTCTTTATATTTTGTGAAATCCACATGGTCATATACATAATTTAAGGAAGGCTCAAAAAACGCGATATCCGTCATATAGGTATTGATGCGGTTCATGCTGGGCATCAGACGGAACGCCGCTACCGCAAACGCTACAATCGAGGTAAGCTGCTCTTTCACATCGCCTCCCATGGCAATACAGATTGCAAGGTACCCAAGCACGCCTGCAATGCATACCGTCTCAATGATGGTTCTCGGCATATTGTTTAACACGGAGTATTTCACCGTAAGCTCCATGCCCCGCCTGGTGTGCTTTTCATAAAAGGAAGCAAAAAAGCTCTCCCTGCCAAGGACCTTCACATCCTTAATTCCATATACCGCTTTGGTTCTCCAGCGTCCGGCGACGCTCTGTACTTCCTGATTTTCTTCGCCGATTTTGTTTAAAACAGGCTTTAATACCTTCACAACAATAAGTGACATCACCAAAAACAATACCAGCAGCAGTAAGGTCATCATCGGATCAAGTACCATCAGAAGGACAAACAGACAGACTGCCACCACCAGCTCCGTCACCATTCTGATGAGGGAAAACAATAATTGAAATACCTTAGGAATATCCCCGTCAAGGATACGGAAAATGGTCGGGATATCCGCATTCAGATAAAATTCATAGGGACGGTTTAGATACTCCTCCAGCATATAGCTCCCTGCCTTGTGCTGATTACTATTTACAAATTTCGCCTGTACATAAGCAAGAAACAGCAGATACCCGTTTTTTATCACAAACACAAGAATCACTGCGATTAGCAGTAGTATGGTGAAAACATTCATATCCTCTATGTGAAGCAAATCGCAGACCCATTTTACATACTTGTTCTGCTGCATGCGCTCCGTATCCATAACCGCCTGCGCCAGCGGTATAATCATGGATACGCCGAGCATCTCCAGCAGACCGCCAATCAGAACCAGAACGCCAAGACCCACAATCCGTTTCTGTTCCTTTTTATTTAAAATACAAGCCAGCTTTTTAAATATCTTCGGATTCACTGTACTCTCCTTCCATCCTTATCTATCCTCACATTGCACAGCTTATAGAAAATATCCTGTCCCTCGGAAGTGTTCAGCCACCGTGCCGGCGCCGCCACCTTCTTTTGCGGATTTCCATTCAGCCACGCCCCCCACCAGCTAAAGCTGCTGTTTGCCATAATATTGTGCCTGCACAGACTCATCAACGCCATATCCACATGTGCGCCGTCACTTCCGCCGCAGTCCACCAGCGTCATATTTTCCTTTGCATAAAGCCTTCCCCACTCTGCGTCATCCGTAAACAGAAAAAAACGGCAATTTGGATAGGACGCCCTGAAATAGTCCATTGCGCTCCGGTAATAGGCTTCCGTACAAATGCCGCCATATATAGCGGCAAATTTTTCATTCAGATAATCTCCCCGTCTGATATGGATACTGACAGAGCAGGTGTTTTCTATCTGCTCCCTGTACGCCTGCGCCTTTGGTGAAAAAATTGTCCGGTCAAAAGAAAAATCCTTTCTAAGCTGCTCCTCCACACTCTCAAAGTAACGAAAACTCTGCCAGTAGCCAATGCAGTATGCATCCTCCCTGTCAAAAATTTCCTCTTCAAAGGTAATGGCGTCCTTCTCCTGATAAACCCTGCCGCCCCTCCCAAACAGTCTTCGTCTGACACGCTGCCAGGGCAGAAGCGAAGAATCTGTCAGCCTGTTATACGCCGCCCGTTCTCCCTTTCTGTATGTGAGAGGAAAAATTTCCTCCAGCAGATTATCCTTCCTGCCGATATCCCCATAGTGGGTAAAATCTTCCATGCATACTTGTTTTCCCAGCTTCTCCAGCGCCTTATACAGGGCGTAAACAAACATTTGATTCCCCATACCGCCTGTCATTTGCAGCATCAGCATATTATTTTTTCACCCTCTTCGTCTTGATTGGTACCACAATCCTATCGTTCAGCCACATCGCTATCAGGTAGAGCCGCGGAGAAAACAGGAAAATCTTCAGCTTCTGATACTCGCGCGGATTGGCCTGTGGAATGGAAAATATTGCAGCATAACTACTCTTATCGGGTTCCCTGAGTTTATCTTTTAACAATTTCATATATTTTTTCTTATATGGATTTTTACTGCGGGATGTGGCTGTATAAAACAACAACATGCGCTTATACATAAAATAGTCTTGCAAAAGCGCCAAATCCTCTCTTTTGATTTGCCTTAAAAAGATACTTCTGTCATATAAATTCGGAATCAAATCTGTGAAAATCTTTTCATTGATACCCATATTCATAATGCTGGCATTTCTGTCACAGACATAGTTATGATACGCCCTGTCCAGATATATGCTTCTAGACAATTTATTTAAAAGCTGTATCGTATAAAGCATATCCTCATATAAACGCTCTGGAAAGCGCAAACTGCCTACAAGAGATCGCCTGTACAACTTATTCCATGCCGCATTTTGTATCTGGAACGCATCGTCCTCTTCCAAATACTTGGCAAGCATTTCCTGCCCTTCCATAACTGCCGCTTTTCCTGTAGAAACATCTACCGTCCTATCCGCATAAACCCACTTATAACGACAGACTGCAAACTCAGCGTCATGCTCCCGCATTGCACTGAGCATTTTTTCATACATATCCTCTTCTACCCAATCGTCTCCATCTAAAAATGCAAGATACGTGCCCGTAGCATTTTCAATACCAACATTCCGGCTTGTAAACAATCCTCCGTTTTCTTTGTGTATTACCTTAATTCTTGCATCCTGTGCTGCATATCTGTCGCATATTTCTCCGCAGCAATCCGTTGAACCGTCATCTACTAAAATAATCTCTAAATTTTGGTAAGTCTGCTTTATAAGTGAAATAATTGCCCTGTCCAAATAAGCGGCAACATTATATACAGCAACCGCTACAGAAATTACTTCATTCTGTTCTTCTAAAGGAATCCTTTTCGGAAAATAGTTTTCAATAATTTTCAACACTCTACCTCATGCGCTCTACTGTGCCAGCACCGCTTCAAAATATTCCTTCCAGCTTTGATTTGTTACCTCAGGCTTCAGCTTTTCCTGCAGCTTCCACGCATTTCGTCCCATTTTTTCAGCTTCCGCCGGATTCGATAACACCTTGTCCATCGCCTCCGCAAGCGCCTTTATGTCTCCCACAGGAATTAACAGTCCATTTTCTCCCTGTGTAATCAGTTCCCGCGGACCGCCGCAGGGACAGTCCGTCGAGATAACGGTCAACCCAAGCGCCATCGCCTCTAACAGCGTGTTTGGCATCCCCTCCGTATTTGACGTGAGAACAAATAACACCGCTTTTTCAATACTGCCCGCCACATCCGCCGTCACACCCGGCAGAAATACACACTCCGAAAGCCCCTCTTCTGCAATCAAAGCTTCCAGCCTTCCGCGGCACTCTCCCTCCCCAAAGATGGTCAGCTTATACGCCGGAAATCGGTCTGCTATCCGTGCAAAAGCCCTGATAAGCATCTCATGATTCTTGTTGTCGTCCAGACGCCCTACCGCCACAATCTCCCTTTTGCGCTCACCCTCATATCTATCTCTTATAAACTGCGGATTCAGGGAATTGGACAGGATAGTTGCATTTTTTTGTATATATTTCGGAAAAAAGGCTCTTGCCTCCTTTGTCTGAAACACAATACCGTCCGCAAAGCGAAAATACGTCTTTGCTATCAGGCGCATAGCCTTTGTATAATATTCCATCTTAGGGTCGGCAACTATGGAAACCACCACCTTGGTTTTCAAAAAAGTACTTGCCGCCATCGCCATAAAATTGCTTTTTGCCGTACAGGTCAGGACAAGGTCCGGCTTTGCCGTTTTCAGTATGCGCCGCAGCTTGTGAAATCTGCGAAAGAAATTGCGGATACGGCTTTTTCCGGTTTCTGCTTCCGTCAAATCGGACAGTACCCTTTCAATCCCAGGGCTAATCGCATACTCATCCTCTTTCTTGTACTGTGTTATCATGCATACGTCATAGCCTTCTTTATAAAAGTATTCCGCCAGATTTACAAATACCCTCTCGGCGCCCCCTTTTATCAGGGAACCGCAGTAAAAGGCAATTTTCTTTTTACCCATATTTAACCTCGTTCCTGCGCCACTTTTCCGATTCACCGCCGTTTTGCAGATTATGCGCGCAAAACCGCGTTTTCCGTAAACCAGTCCTTGTACTCCGAAAAATCCTTACATTCATTGTCAATACTTTGAATCATCTCTTCTGTTTTTTCCTGCACCAGCTTTTTATAATTATCAAAATTGTCGTAACCCTTTTTTGTCCATGCAAAAGGATGCGTCAATATCTGTACCCTGTCATTTCCCAATATCGTATTTTCATCAGGATATCCGTACCGCCAGATATGGTTGGCGTCGGACATATATTTCACCGCTACCGGCGTATCTTCCGTAACATTTTCCGCAAAGGTAAAGAAATCGTCCTGATAAGCATTGATGATACCGTCAAGCTTGATATTTTCCCTCAATATGTCCTTTGACGGTCTGTGCACGGAAAAGATATCCACCTGAAAGCCGAACATCTCACTTAAAATACGCATTTCCTTTACAATCTGCTTCCGAATCTGCTCCATATCCGTCATGCCGTTCAATGCATAATGTAAGCCAATCACATGCCCTCTTTCATGCATATCCTTCACCATTTCCATGTTTTTCCGTGAAAGGATATTGTAAGAATTGTTGGTCCACTGAAAAAAATAAGCAGAGGTAAAATCCATGCTTTCTTCCACCTTGGAAAGCGCATAGGCACGCTCCACACTGTATTCTACGTCATGGCGCATAATGACAAACTTATCTCTGCCCAGAGCTTCCTTATACCCCATATATCTGCCAGTTGACTTGACTATGCCTATAATCTTACGGTAATCCTGAAATGAAAACATAAATTTTCTCCCTTCAACTGCTTCAAACAATATAGCACAATAG
>CAMWUP010000004.1 GCA_947177465.1 uncultured Lachnospiraceae bacterium | reverse complement strand
TCGGCAATGATTTGTTTGACAATGCAAAATCCATTGTGCGGATTCTGTGTCCGGCAGAGAGCGCCTTTGACCGCTATGAGGAGATTTACAGGGAAGCAGTAAAGCAGCCAAAGGACAGGCTTGTGCTGCTTGCACTTGGTCCTACTGCCAGCGTGCTGGCATATGACTTGGCGCTGCAGGGCTATCAGGCTGTTGATATCGGACATGCGGATTTAAGCTATGAGGCGCTGCTTAAGGGAAAAAGCGATTTGTCCGGTACTGCCGTACCAAACAAATATAATAATGAGGCGCCGGACGGCAATATTGTAGAAGAAATTCACGATGCTGTTTATGAATCCCAGATTATTGCGGATTTTCATTGAAATACGACATTCCTGAAAGGAGAATTTCCGGACAGTCTTCGCGCAATAACTGTTTATATAGGTTCATTTCCGCAGAATTGTCGTTGGCTATGTATGGGTTCTCCAAAATATCGGGAAAGAACCGGAGCAGGTCTTCCTTTAACTTTAAAAAATTGGCATGGGAAAAAAAGCGTTTATCACGGTACATTCTTTGAACAGGCTCTGCAAAAGCTTTTGAAAAGTGCAGATAGGCATACTCATTTCGGCAGTCCTTGATAAGAGACTGTTCTGTAACCGCCTTTGTTGTTATATTTTGCACTTTTGCCGTGTCCATGTAATTGTTTATAATGTGACCGCCAAACATTACGCCGGATTCATTTATGCAGTAGAAATAATAAGTCTGGGGGATTCTGACATATGTATTCATAACAAGCATGCAATGCTCTGAAAAATAGATATCCTCCATATAAGTATCTGTGAGAAAACAAATTTGGTTTTTTCTAAGGAAATCGCTTTTATATAACCTGCCCCATGGAGCGGTTTTCCAACCGTACTGCAGGATATATTGCTTTCTTGCAGAGGGGTTGCGCATGTCCATATATTCGGGTGAGCCGCTGTCCGATACGGATAAAGACGCAGAGCCGTGTATTTCTTTGTAAGCACACTCTGCAACGTCGCAGCCGCTGGCCGTTGCTTCTTCGTATAACCGTGAAAGCATCTGGGGAGCAATAGCGTCATCGGCATCCACAAAGGTTATGTAGCTGCCGCTGGCGTAGTGCATGCCAATGTTTCTGCCGTATCCCTGTTTTTGGTTTTCCTCAAGCTCAACCAACAGAAAAGTTTCGGGATATTTATTTTCATAATGCCGCAAAAGCTGTAAGGTATTGTCCGTGGATTTATCATCTATGCAGATGATTTCGAGTTCAACGCCATGCAGGGACTGGTTTAATATGCTGTCCAGGCACCGTTCGATTTGTTTTTCCACGTTATAGCATGGAATGATGACGGATATTTTATCCAAAACGTGATGTAATTTTTCGCTAAAATCTGAAAGAACCCGCTGTTCCTCATAATCGGACACGGTTTCCCGACATACCTCGGGGGCAATAGAGGGTATTTTTCCTGTTGCCAGATTATCCAAAAGCTGAGCTAATCCGCTGCTGTCATTTGAGGGAAATAGAAAGCCGTTTATACCGGGTTTGATCAGTTCAATGATTCCGTCAACGGGAGTCGATATGACAGGTATGCCGCAGGCAAGACTTTCTATGGCTGACATAGGAAAGCATTCATATTCCGAAGCCATTATCAGTGCGGAGGCTTCTGTTATGTATTCCCAGGGATTTGTTTTCCAGCCGATGAAATGAACCTGCTCTTTTAACTGCAATACGTCAGTGAGCTCTTCCAGCCGGCTTCTTTCGTCTCCGTCGCCGACTAACACCAAACGCCATGTGCTTTGGGCGAGGCGGATGGCACGAAGAATAACATCAATGCGCTTTTCGACAGAAAGCCTGCCGACGAATAGAAGGGTTTTGCATTTCCAACTGCTGTTGAAACGAATGTTGCACTTGGTAAAATCCACAGGATTTGTTACAAGCGTTGTGCGGAGTGCAGGATTGTGAGTATGAATTATGTTTTTCGTCTTTTCGTTCAGAACAAATATTTCATCTGCTTTTGCAAGACATTCCATGCCGCCATATCCGGCAGCGACATATTTGTCAATGGGCGCATGCAGCCATGATACAATTTTGCATCTCCAATTCAATTTTGCAGCAGACATTCTGGCAACTAATATCATCATGGGCCAGGCGGCTGCCAGAATAATATCCGGCTTTTCATGCGTACGCAAAAAATCAGAGTAATGTGTCACGAACTGGTTTAATGTGTAATTACCTCTCCCGTTTAAAAGCGGGTAGAAAGGAATGGATTCGGAAACCCAGTGTACGCCCTCCCATACAAGCTGGACGACTCTCACTTGAAAACCCTGCTGCTGTAAATATACCGCATTTTTATTTATTACATTTTCCACGCCGCCCTTTTCACCAACGGCAAGCAAGATATCTATACAAATTTTTATCATGGCTGCATTACCTCTTGAAAATAGGAATGAGTTTATTTAAGTACCATTAGTATAGCATGGAGTTTTTCTGCAATCAAGAAGTTGAAAAACTTTATGATTCAGAGTAAGATATGATTAGCCTGCTGCATAAAACAGTATTCTGTAAGCAGCAGGAATGATGTAAGGAGATACGTAATGGAAATAGTCATAGTTGCCGATAACGAAGAGGAATATGTGAAGCTGTCTGTAGAGAGCATCCGCATGTTTGCGGATGTGGAGGATTTGGGTGTCACGGTGGTGGAGAACGGTTCTGCTGACAGTCTGGGCGAGTGGGCAAAGGAGCAGACAGATATTACTTATGTCTATATGGACGAGGGTAGAACTCCTTTTGGCAGGGTGCTCAATCAAGTGAGGGAAGCGTTGCAGTTAAAGGGAGATATGCTGGTTATGAGGGCATGTCTTGTGCTGACGCCCCATTGTCTCTCCGGTATGCTGAAAACCCTGCATGAAAAGGCTGATACCGGTGCGGCGGGACCAATGTCAAACGGGCTTCCGAACTACCAGAAGCGGGAGGGATTTGCAGATTATAAAGAGGCGGTAAACGGGATTTGGCAGTCAGAAGAGCTTCCGGACAAAAGTGCAGCGGAGCTTTATTATGGCGCGGTTTTGTTTAAACAGGAAGCGTTAGAGCAGTTGGGCGGTTTTGACGAGGCGTTCTCCAGCGCCTCTTATGTGATAAAGGATTACTGCCTTCGTATGATAGAAAAAGGCTGGAGACTAAAGGTAAGCGGCAGTTCATTTTTATGGTGCCTGCGCGATAGCGCGTATGAGCAGAATATCAATGCTTCCGAGGGAGAAATCCTGAAGAAAAAGTGGGGTATGAACTATTTTAACACAAGACCGAACGACCGGCTTGTCGGAATGATTCGGGAGGATGGGGATAAGGTAATCCATGTGCTGGAGATCGGATGCGACTGTGGCGTGACCTTGCTGGAAATACAAAACCGGTATCCAAATGCCCGTACATACGGCACGGAAATCAATATGAGCGCATCGCAGATTGCCGCTCATTTTGCAGATGTCATTCTCAACAATATAGAAGAAGAGAAGCTTCCTTATGCGCCGGAGACATTCGATTATATTATTTTTGGCGACGTGCTGGAGCATCTGCGTGATCCGTTGAGAATACTTTGTTACTGCCGCAGCTTTTTAAAGAGCGGCGGCTGTGTGATTGCCAGCATCCCGAATGTGATGCATATCTCAGTGCTGAAGGGGCTGCTGGACGGAAATTTTACCTATACGGACGAAGGTTTACTGGATAAGACGCACATTCATCTGTTTACTGCCAATGAAATTGTAAAAATGTTCAGGGCGGGCAGTTTTACAATAAGAGATATGGAAGCTGTCGGTCTGCCTATCAGCAGTGAAAACCAGATGCTGATTGACAAGCTGTTAAGCTGCGGCGGAAAAGCCGACAGGCAGATGTATGAGGCGTTTCAATATGTAGTTTGTGCGCAAAAGCAGGAATAGGATTAGGAGATAAGGTGTGAAGATTTTACTGTTTTATGGAGTGGTAGGTTCTTTGAATCATTTTTCCGACGAGCTTGGCAGGGAATTTGAACGGATGGGAATAGAGACGAAGATTCTTGACCTGAATAACAATCATACGGATTATGAACTGTTTCTGAGGGAGAAGCTTGATGCCGCTGTCTGCTATAACAGCATAGGGACTTTTACGGCAGGTAATTCAAAATTAATGGGAATATATGATGAACTGAATATACCGGTAATTAACATATTAATGGACCATCCCATGAATTTATCTTATTGCATGAAACAGCATCCGGCAAAGTATATTCAATTTTCACCGGATGAGGAACATGTGAAATATGCAAAGAAATATTATGATTTGGAAAATTGCTTTTTTCTTCCGCATATGGCGAGTGAAATACAGTGCAGAGAAGAAGTGGATAAAGACATACAGGTGTTATTTCCGGCGGCTTTAGCGCAGTGCAATGGATTATATAAGAAAATACAGGAAACTTTTCAAAGCAATCCGTTTATGCTGAAAATTGTTTTAGATTTGCTGGAGTTTTTGATTGCGAATCCCCGATATACGATGGAAGCTGCACTGGAAGTATGCTTGAAGAATATGGGAGTGGAATTATCCTTGAAGCAGTTTGCCGTTATGATGTCAGGCTTCAAAGATGCAGACTTGTTCATCAGAATGTATTTTCGCGAAAAAGTGATTTTAGAGCTTTCCAAAACAGGCAGGCCGATTGTCATTGTCGGGCGTGGCTGGGAGGAGTCCTCAGCCATAAAATTATCTAATATTGAATGGCTGCCATCGATAAGCTTTTCTGATGTGTTTTCGTATATGGAGAGGAGTAAGGTCACTTTAACTGTCATGCCATGGTTTAAGGCGGGTACGCACGATAGAATTTTTAACTCTTTATTACATAATTCTTGTCCGCTGACGGATGAGAGCAGCTGGCTCACGGCGCATCTTGTTCCAAATCAGGAATGTACATATTTTTCTTTGGATTGTCTGGATAATATTGGAAATATACTGGAGAAATTAATGGTCGATGGAGACGTTACAAAGTCTGTTATAGAGAATGGGCGGAAAAAGGTTGAACAGAATTATACCAGCCGAAATATTGCGCAGCAAATAGTAAGCCGCTTGGAACAGTGTTATGGGAAATGAACAGGAGGTTGAATAGAAATGTATGAAGAACTGATTGCACAGTTAAAGCCTTGTCCGAAATTCAATTTGACCTGGTATAAAAATGAAGATTTATACTCGGAAGGCGAGGTAGAGGATACGATTATCCGGCTGATTGCCGAAAATGAGCCGGAGGATTATGTGCAGGCGATTGCAGATAATTTCTGCTGGTCTGTATATTATCATCTGACCCACACAAGAAAGAATCTTTTGAACTGGTACCCCTTTTCGCCGGAGGCTTCCGTGCTTGAAATCGGCTGCGGCATGGGGGCTGTGACAGGGACGCTGTGCGATAAGGCCAAGGACGTCACGGCGGTGGAGCTTTCCAGCAGGAGGGCTGTCGCGACCCTTCTGCGCTGCAGGGAAAAACAAAATCTGGAGATTATTGTAGGCAATCTGAATGACATTGCATTTGAAAAGAAATTTGACTATATCACTCTGATAGGAGTATTGGAATATCAGGGAAGTTATACCAACACGGAAAATCCGTATTTGGATTTCTTAAAGAAGGTAAAAACACTGTTAAAGCCAAATGGCAGATTGCTAATCGCCATTGAAAATCAATATGGGCTGAAATACTGGTGCGGCGCGAAGGAGGACCACACGGGACTGCCCTTTGAGGGGATGAATCAGTATCGTATTTCCCAAAAAAAAGTAAGGACCTTTTCCCATAACGGACTGCAGAAGCTGATTATGCAGAGCGGATTTTCCCATACCTTTTTCTATTATCCCATGCCGGACTATAAGCTGCCCGCCGTCGTCTATTCCGAGGCATATCTGCCAAAGGATGCAAACATGCTGAATATGCAGTATTATTATGTGCCGGACAATACCACGCTGGTGGCGCAGGAAAAAGACATATATAGAGATGTCATTGACAATGGAGTTTTTGGCTTTTTTGCCAACTCTTTTATGGTGGAGTGCTCCGATTGTGAGGACATGGGAGAAATCACCTTTGCAAGCATGAGCAGCAGACGTTTTCCGGAATATCAGGTGGGCACAAAATTTGCAAGGTCGGGCGAAGCAGCCAAATTTGCGCTTGCCGGAGAGAAGGGCAGAAAGCATTTGGAAGAGACATGGGAAAATGAAAGGAAGCTGGAACAGCGGGGACTGCATGTTTGGGAGAGCAGGTTCAGTGAAAATGAGCTTATCTCCGGATATGCAGAAGCAAAGACACTGGAAGAGGTCCTGCTGGAGGTTTACCGCAAAGGAAATCCGGCGGATATTTACGACCTGTGGGAGCGAATCTGGGCAGAGATTCTTTCGTCCTCAGAAGAGGTATCCTGGGAGGATAATATTCTATACACGTTTGGACTGGATATTGTGCCGGACCAAGAAATGTATGGCGCCATTCTGCGGACGGGATATCTGGACATGATTCCGCGCAATGCGTTTTGGGAGGGAGGAACCATTTACTGGTTTGACCAGGAATGGACGCTGGAAAATGTACCTGCAAGGTTTGTCTTATACAGGGCGATTCTCCGTTTTTACTGCTCTTACGAGGAGGCAAATCAGACGCTGCCCTTATCAGAGCTTGCCCGCAGGTACGGGCTGGCAGCAGGGTGGAAGGATTACCGGCAGCTTGAGAGTCTCTTTTTCGGGGTGGTGACGGACGCCGTGCATATGGCAGAGTCGGATGCGTTTTGTGGCGATGTGAGAAAAGCATGTCTGGAAAGCATAGCAAGAATAACCGGAAAATAGAGGAGAAGCCATGATGGAAGAGAGGAAAGAATATCAGGAGGAAATAGCGGAATTAAAGGCGGAGAACGCCGCTCTGCAGGGAGAAATCGACACACTGAAGACATCCTTTAACACGCTTTGCGCCACGTTAAACGACGTGGTTAAAGTAGTGTCCCAGATGAGCGGAGACGTCAGGGACAATACGCATAATAATGCCGTCCTGTATAACCGGCTGTGCAATCTGCCCTATGAAATTCTGGATACAAGATTTCCGGGCAAGTATGAGATACCCCGAATTATGACTTGGGAGGAGACCATCGACGAGATTGTGCTGCGGGGAAAGTCCATAGCCAGATTTGGCGACGGGGAATTTGGGATTATGTTCGGTGAACAGCGCTGGCGCTTTCAACGGAAGGACGAAAAACTGGCGGAGCGGTTAAGAGAGGTGGTGCAGTCAAACGAAGAAAATTTACTGATAGGAATCATTAATTTTTATGGCGATTTATCCCACAGAACTGAGGCGGAAGCCGACGGTATACGTTCCTATATTACAAAAGCGCGAGCCCAGCATATGGAGCTTTTGGAAAAGGACAGGGTTTATGCACAAACAGATATATCGAGAACCGGTTCATGGGAAAAGATAAAGTACCAGAAAAGAATATGGGAAGGCAAGGACTGCGTGTTTATTGAAGGGGATAAGACACGAATGGGAGTGGGTAACGACCTGTTTGACAATGCCAAATCCATTAGGCGGATTTTGTGCCCGTCGGAGAGCGCTTTTGACAACTATGACGCTATCTTAGAGGAGGCGATGAAGCAGCCGAAGGATAAGACTATTTTAATTGCACTGGGACCGACGGCGAGTGTTCTGGCATACGATTTGGCAAAGGCGGGTTATCATGCAATCGATATCGGGCATGCAGATTTGTCATATGAATGGTTTTTAAGGAGCGGCAGTTCTAAAAAGGCGGCGGTACATCACAAATATAATGATGAATATCCGGAGGGATATATTGTGGAGGATATCCATGATGAGAACTACGAATCGCAGATTATAGCAGATTTATCCAACCGGTAAGGCAAAGCAAAAATAAGGTTTTCTTTGCTTACCCGTTGTGATATACTTAATCCTATACATAACATGTATAAAACGTTACAAAATATAGTTAATGGAAAAGCAGGAGTCAAAGTACATGAAAGTAGTATTATTGGCAGGCGGACGGGGAACCAGAATTTCTGAAGAATCCCAGACCAGACCAAAGCCCATGATTGAAATCGGAGGAAAACCGATTATCTGGCATATTATGAAAGAGTATTCCTGTTATGGATTTCATGAGTTTATTATCTGTGCCGGTTATAAGCAGCATATGATTAAGGAATGGTTTGACAATTATTTCTTACACAATAATGATGTTACTTTCGACTTTACCAATGGCAGAAAGGACAAAAATTTTCATGGAAAACAGTGCGAGCCATGGAAGGTAACCATTGTGGACACGGGACTTGATACCATGACCGGCGGACGAATAAAGCGAGTACAGCACTATATCGGCAATGAGCCGTTTATGATGACCTATGGCGACGGCGTCTGCGATGTGGATATTGCCAGTCTCCTTAAGTTCCATCAAGACCATGGCAGGATTGCTACCTTGACGGCAGTTCTGCTGGAACAGCAAAAGGGTATTTTGGATGTTGCGGAGGACAATTCCGTGAAGCATTTCCGTGAAAAAAAGCGCGCGGATGGATTGCTGGTTAACGCAGGATATATGGTATTGAATCCCGAGGTTTTTGATTATATCAAGGATGATAATGAAGTTTTTGAAAAAGGTCCGCTAGAGGAGCTGGCTGACAAGGGGGAGCTGATGTCCTACCAGCATAAAGGGTTCTGGCAGTGTATGGATAACCAGAGGGAAAAAAACTTGTTGGAAAAATATTGGAACAGCGGCGCCGCGCCATGGAAAAAGTGGGAGGATTAAATGGAAATATCAGTTATCATGATAACGCATAACAGGGAAGCATTGGTCAGTAACATGATAAATGATATCCTGAACCAGACTTTTCGTGAGTTTGAATTTATTATTGTAGATAACGGCTCTGTTGATACAAGCAGTGAAATCGTAAAGGCGTATGCAAAAAAGGATGAACGAATCGTAACCGTTCACCTGCCACAGGAAGTCAGTATAGGAAAAGCGAGGAACATAGGACTGGCGCATGCGGCAGGAGAATTTGTTGCTTATGTAGATGATGACGATAGGTGTAACAGGGATTATCTTGCATTTTTGCATGGCATGCTGGAGAATGAAAGGGTAGACTTTGCCATGTGCGGCGCAGTGGAGGATAGGGAAGGCGTAATCGGACCGCAGTGCTTATTTGAAGGGAGACATAGATTAAATGCAAAGCAGGCAGTGACGGAGCTTCTGAAAAGGGAGCGTATGAGGGCAGCGCTGCCTACAAAGCTGATACGAAGAACCATTTTGCAAAAATATCCTTTTAAGGAAGACTGCAGGCATGAGGATATCCATACGATATACAAGTATTTGTCTGAAATAAGACAGGGAGTGATTGCAGGGGAAGCCAAATACTGCTTTATCCGGCATGGAAATAATGTTTCTTATTTTACATCGGACTTTTCGCTTATGCAGCCGGAGCAGTTGGAGGAATATTTGCAGGCATTTCGGGAACGGACAGAATTTATCAGCGGAAAGCTTCCTGATATGGCAGAATTGGTTCGGTACAGCGAATGGTCTTATATGATTTCCATGTGCCACAAAATCAAAGAATATGGACTGGATTCCTGTAAGCTGCAGTTTCAAAAAATGAGGGCGGAATTAATACAGAATCGGACAGCATTTTGTTCGTCGGAATATATAAAAGATTTTGAAAAAGAGTGGATGAAAAAGTACATTAATGGGTAGTACTGCTTTAGGAGAGGATTCAGATGAAAAAGTATGAAAATATCAAACCATCGTATGATACGAACAGGGTGCAGCTGGCGGAGGTGCTGCCATTAGGCACCCCTTTTACGGTTATTTTGGATGCAAGCGAGGTCTGTAATTTTAAATGTAATTATTGTTTCCGTTCAGAAAAAGACGTCAGGGCATGGGGCTATGCCGTGGAAAACAATGTGATGGGTGAAGAGATATTTCACACCGCGGTATCACAGATACAGCAATTTCCTGATGAAGTCAAACAAATATCACTTTCCCATCAGGGAGAGCCTCTGACAAACAGAAGGCTGCCCGAAATGGTAAAATATATCAAAGAAAAAGGAATAAAGAGCAGGGTGTCCATCCATACGAACGGCTCACTGCTGACGCCGCAGTATGTGGAAGAACTGGCTGAATCAGGAATTGACAGAGTGATTGTGTCTTTACAGGGACTGTCAGAGGAAAAATACCAATCGGTGTGCAGTTATCCTATAGATTTTAAGCAATTTTATCATAATTTACAGTATTTTTATAAAATCAAGAAAGCAAATACACAGTTGTGCATTAAAATTATTGATGCGGCATTGAATGAGGGCGAAGAGGAAAGCTTTTACGATATGTTTTCACCAATTGCCGACCGCGTTTTTATAGAAAAGGTAACGCCTATCTGGAAGGAAAAAGAGTATTCCCACCTGGAGAAACACAGTAACCTGCGTTTTAATAAATATGGTATGGGCTTTGCAGCACAGAAAGTATGTCCTCTTATTTTTCATACGATTGTGGTGCTTCCGAACGGGGACGTATATCCATGTACGCAATTATTGCAAAAGGAAAAATTGGGAAATATTCAGGAACAGACACTGCCTGAAATGTGGAATGGTGAGATGAGAAAAGAAATGTTGAGAAATCAGTGCCGTATGTGTATTCCGGAAATCTGTGAGGACTGCGGAATACGCCAGAATACAATATTCACCAAGGAGGATATGCTTGATGAATACAGGGAGGAAATATTAAGCCGGTTAGACTGAAAATAAGGATGTGGAGGCTGTTATGACAGAAGAAAAGAATTTTGAATTCCCAATATTGTCAATTGACAAGGAAGAATATACTGCCATTCAAAATTGGATAGAAGACTATCGCGAGTATATATTTGGCAAAAAATTATATATATTCGGGGCCGGAATCCGAGGAAATATGATATTGAAGCTGTTAGAAGAAGCACATGTCAAAGTGGCAGGATTTTGTGACAACAGCATAGAAAAGCAGGGGGCGCATATAAAAGAATATAAAATTTTCAGCCCAAGTGAAATATGCGCCAACCTAAAGGAAAACTATATTCTGATTTCACCTGAAAATTCTGAAGAAATAGAAAGAATGGTGGAAGAAAAGGGATTTATAAGAAATAAAAATTATTTTGTGATAAAGAATCATATTTATCAATCCTATCAGAATGAATTTTTCAGAGAAGAAAAAATAGAATATATTCTGTTTGGGGACTGCTACTTTACGGATTTGGATGTTGATGATTTACAGGATAAGTCAATGGGAGAATTATCCATTGAGAAACTCGGAATAGAGAAAACCAAACTGCTGTCTCTCCATGGAATGTGTATTCCGGGTTTTTATCATTTAATGCAGTTACAGATTAAGTTAGGGATAATTCCCAAAGCAGTGGCTTTCATAGTGAATGTACCATTCTGTAACGGTATTCAGACTAAATTGCCGCAATCTCAACATGCAGCGTTGTTGAAACAGATTCGGGAAGGGCTGCCCATACAATGCGAAGACTTTGAAGAGTACATAAAATTAGCAGAAGCCCGGTCGCATAATATCAATGCCAAAAGCTTTTCAACAAAAGGAAAGAGGAGGGGCAAGGATGATAATTACGTCGAAAAGCTATTGACTAAAACTAGATATATGTACGATTTTAGAGAAGATAATGAAAATATTGTATATTTAAATAAAATGATTGAACTGTGCCTGGAAAACCAAATAAAACCGGTTCCCTTTATTCCAGCAATAAATTATGATACAGGACTCAAATATTATGGGCAGGAATTCAAAAACAAATACAGTGCAATTTGTGATGGCATAAAAGGGTGTACAAAAAAATACGGCGTTGAAGTATTGGATATGAGCTATTTGCTTGAAAAAACATATTTTACAGGGGATAGAATGACGAAATTTCCGAATAGTAAAGGGAAAGAAAAAGAAATTTCCCTGTTGTGTAAAGAGCTGCAATCGTTATGACGTTTTAGTCTGTGGGATACTGGGTCATACAGAAAGGATTTGAAGATGAAAGCGATTATATTCGGCTGTGGCGGTGTTGGGCTTACTGCGAAAGACAAGCTGGAAGACGCCGGAATGGACATAGTGGCATTTGCGGACAATAATGAAAAGAAGCAGGGGGCTTTTATAGAAGGGTGCAGAGTAATTTCTCCACAGGAGATAAGCTCACAAGATTATGATTTTATTGCGATAGCCGCTTTTAAGCATGTAGAATCGATCCGGAAACAGTTACATTCGCTGAACATTCCGGAGGAGAAGATTATCATGCCTGTCGAGCCTAAAAAGATATTTGTCAATCCGGCAAAGTATACCATTGAGGAACTGGTTACGTTATCTAAGGACAATTACGAATCGGAGTCATTCAGAAACTATGAAAAAATGCATATTGAGGTGAAGGATGAAGCATTTTTGGCGAAGCTGGACGAATTAAAAGGCGTATTGCTGGAAAATAATATCCCGCGCGAAAAGGTATGTGTGGTGAAGGGCGCCGTAATGGTGGCATATGGGTTGCGGGCTTCAAAGAGATTTGAAGATATTGATATTATCATGACGGATGATTTAAGGGAGCTTTATGGAAGAGGGCATGTCTATATTTCCGAGGATATTGAAATGGTTGCAGCAGGCTATATGAACGGAAGAAAGGATGAAGAGATTATCAATGATGTAAATAAGCATTTTGTTTTCCAAGGCTTGAAATTTATGAATCTGGAGGATTTTTATGATTATAAAAGAGGGATACTTTTAGTGAAGCCCAATAAAGCCGGTTTGAAAAATGACTTGGATATTATGGTAAGGTTTTTTTCGGAAAACAATCTTACCGTTCCGGCGGAACAGGAATACAGAATATTTGTGAATCCAGAAAAATACACGGAAGAGGAACTGATTACATTAGCTAAGGATAATTACGAGTCTGCATCAACCAAGAATTATGAAAAAATGCACATAGAAGTGAAGGATAATGTGTTTTTGGCGAAGCTGGACGAGCTGAAAAAGGTACTGCTGGAAAACAATATCCCGCGAGAAAAGGTATGTGTTGTCAGGGGAGCCGTAATGGCGGCATACGGATTAAGACCGTTGAACGAAGCAGAGGCTGTCGATATTATCATGACAGATGATTTAAGGGAGCTCTATGGAAGGGGATATATCAGAATTTCAGATAATATAGCGATGAGCGCGATGTATTATATGAACGGGAGAAATGAGGATACAATAATAAATGACGTAAACAGGCACTTTGTTTTTGAGGGACTTAAATTTATGAATTTAGAGGAAGTCTATGCATTCAAAAGGGAAGTGCGTTTATTGAAAGCATATAAACCCGGATTAAAGGAAGAACTGGATGTGCTGAAAGGATTTTATAAAAACAGAGATTGTGCATAATGAGCAGGAAGAGGAGAATACAGAGATGAATTTCTGCTTTGAAAAGTGTATTGTGATTGGCACCGGACAATTTGCGTTTAACTGTGCGAAATACCTGCAGGATGTGTATCGGTTAGACTGTGTGTATGAATACGGCGGTTACACACGGTCAGGACTTAAGACTTTATGTGAGAAGGGCGGTATTCCATACATCAAATTGGCGGCTAAAGCAGAATGTGATAAATGGATGCATGATATAGAAGGAAACGGGAAGAAAACACTGATTGTCAGCGCCTCCAATATATACATATTTCCCAAATTCCTTACAGAAAGCACGCATATTCAAATCGTGAACTACCATCCGGGACTGCTGACAAGGCACTTGGGAAGAAATGCAGAAGGCTGGGCAATATATGAACAGGACAGAGTGGCGGGAGTGACCTGGCATGAAGTGACGTCTGAAATTGACCATGGACCAGTTTTGGCGGAAGAAACGATTACATTGGATGAAGGTGTTACCTCCGTCAGGTTGATGATGAGGCAATATCAGGTCGGATTTGCATTATTCAAAGAGTTTATCGGAAGGATATTAAAAGACGAAGAGATTCAGACGGTTCATTATACGGATTTTGGAAAGCTGCATTATTCATTTGAGAGTCCGAATGACCGGGTTTTAGACTTAACGTGGAAACAGGATAAAATCTCTGCTTTTTTGAGAAGCATGGATTACGGCGGCCTGAATGTAATGGGAAAACCATTTGTTGTGGAAGGCGGCACAAAATATTGTTGGGATAGATATAAAATACTGGGTAACGATTCTGAAGAAGCTTCTTTTGAGGAAGGGGTTCTGAATCGTAAAATCATCAGAAAAGAAAATGTTACTTTTGTGTTGCAAAATTATCACGAGGAAGATAATGCCTGAGGAAATCGGTTATGACGAAGAATGTGATTGCGTATTTAAAAGAAAGCGCGAAAAAATATCCTGACAAAATCGCGCTGATAGATGAAAACAGAAAAATTACTTTCAATGAGCTGGATTGTGAAGCAAGGAAGGTTGCAAGGGCGATTGTCAATAGCTGTGGGGATATTAAAAATCAGCCTATAGCGGTATATATGGAAAAAAGCGTAGATTGTATTGTTGCTTTTCTGGGCGTTGTATACAGCGGTAATTTTTACAGCCCGCTGGATTTAAAAATGCCTTCCGTCCGCATAGAAAGAATTATGAATGTGCTGCAGCCGGCGGCAGTAATTTATAAGGATAAAAAACCGGAGGTCTGTGGGCTGACCGGCAGTCTGATATCGATGCCAAAGGCGCTGGCAGCGGAATTTGCGGATGATAATGTGACAAATTATCAAAGGGTACTGGACAGCGATCCGGTATATGTACTTTTCACCTCCGGGTCTACAGGACAGCCCAAGGGCGTGGTCATCAGTCATAGGGGAGTCATTGATTACACAGAATGGCTGTATGACAAGTTTCACTTTGACGAAAATGTCATTTTTGGGAATCAGGCGCCGTTCTATTTTGACAATTCGATTTTGGATATTTACTCCACACTTAAAAATGGCGCGGCAATGCATATTATTCCCGAAAGATTATTCCTCTTCCCACGCAGGCTGTTGGAGTACATGAATGAAAATAGTATTAACACGCTCTTCTGGGTTCCATCAGCGTTGATTGGCGTGGCAAATTCCGGTGCGCTGAAAGAGGTTCGCTTGGAAAATATCAAAAAAATTCTGTTTTGCGGTGAGGTTATGCCTTGTAAGCAGTTGAACATATGGCGAAAAGAATATCCCGATGTACTGTATGCAAACCTGTACGGACCAACAGAAATTACGGACGTATGTACATGCTATGTTATTGACCGTGAATTTTCTGACGAGGAGGCCTTGCCGATAGGCACTGCCTGTGAAAATACAGAAGTATTGATTTTGAATGAAAATGATAAAGCAGTGGGGAAAGATGAGATTGGAGAATTGTGCGTAAGGGGAAGCTGCCTTTCCATGGGATACTACGGAGACTGTGAAAAGACGCGTCAGGTGTTTGTACAAAATCCATTGAATCATAAGTATCATGAATTAATCTATCGGACAGGCGATTTGGTAAAATATAATGAGTACGGAGAAATTGTGTATATCTGCAGAAAGGATTACCAGATAAAGCATCAGGGATACCGAATCGAGTTGGGAGAGATTGAAACCGTATGCAGCGCAATGGATGGCGTGGAACGTGTGTGTGCAGTTTATGATGATGTAAATAAAAAGATAGTATTGTTCTGCAGTCTGACCGGTACCGGACAGGGAACGGCGGAAAAGGAGATATACAGGTGGCTGAAGCAGCGGCTGCCATCGTATATGTTACCGGCAGCAATTTATGTAAAAGAGCAGCTGCCAATCAATGCAAACGGAAAAATTGACCGTGTAGAACTAAAAAAGATTTATATATAAGGAGAGGAAAAGAGAAATGAGTGAAAAAATATTAGCTATATTAAGAGAAATTGTGCCATATGAGGAAATTGATGAAGAGACACAGTTGATTGAGGAGGGGATTCTTGATTCACTTACCTTGGTTGTGCTTATTAATGAAATTGAAGGGGTATTTGATATTAGAGTTCCGGAGAATAGACTACAGCCGGAATACTTTGAAACTATTCCTAAAATAGAGGCGTTATTGCGTGAATTGATGTAAGCGGTCAACAGGAGGAAAATAAAAGAGACAAATGATTTATGAAAAATGTATTATTGTGGGCGCAGGTTCTCTTGTTTATCAACTTGCAGCTATACTTAAAAATACGGCCAGGCTTGATGGGGTATATGAATATGGAGCCTTTTCACAATCAGAATTGGAGGCATTGTGTAAACAATCTGAATATACTTATATGCGTCTGCATACAAAAACGGATGCAGATAAGCTGATGGAAAGCTTATGCGAGAGTCATTGCAGGATATTGATAATTAGTGCTTCAAATATATATATTTTTCCGGATTTTATCTGCCGGAATGAAAATATAGATATCGTCAATTATCATCCGGCTCTTGTATCTGCACACTTGGGGAGAAATGCTGAGGCTTGGTCAATCTTTGAACAGGATAAAGTAGCAGGAGTAGTATGGCATAAGGTCACGCAGGATATTGATATGGGTAGAATCTATATTCAGCAGGAGATACCATTAAACACAAAATATACTTCATTAAAACTGAAGCTTCTGCAAAACAGAATCGCCGTTGAACTATTAAAAGAAATTTTACCTGACATTCTTCTGGGAAAAGAGATAAAAGGAAGTGTTGTAAAACAGGCAGGCGTAATGCACCGCTCATCAGAAGTACCTAATAATGGCTTGCTGGATATTAGCTGGAATGGTGAAAAGATTTCCGCGTTCTTGAGATGCATGGATTATGGAAGGTTAAACACTTTGGGAAAGCCCACATTGTGCGAAAACGGGAAAAAATACACTTGGGACAGTTATAGAATTATAGATAATCCTGAAGGGGTGACAGGCAATCATAATGATAGGATTATCATCAGGGACAGTATGGCTTTTGTATTAAAGAATTATCATCAGTGTGAATAAGTCAGCGTGTAGGAGAAGTATGATAACGAATATATTGGATTATCTGGAAGATACAGTAAAAAAATATCCTGAGAAAATTGGGTTTCGGGATGAAACTGAGGAAATGACATTCCTTCAATTTCAAGCGGAAGCAAAAAAAGTTGCCATGACAATACCAAGAGAAATGAAAAGGCAGCCCATAGTAGTTTTCATGAAGAAGGCAATAAAAGAATTGGCGACATTTATGGGTATAGTGTATAGCGGAAATTACTATGTGCCAATAGAACCGGACTCTCCCTTGGAACGCATAGATAACATTCTGAATGTTGTCGAGTCAAAGCTTATTATATCGGATGATGTATATATTGATAGAATTAGAGAAAAAATGGGGGAAAATATAACAATTATCAATTATAATTCATCTTTAAACGCCGAAATAGATGAAGACTATTTATTGCGTACAAAGAATGGACAATTAGATACGGACCCTCTGTATGTATTATTCACATCCGGTTCTACCGGCACGCCGAAGGGCGTTATTATATCGCATCACGCAGTTATAGACTATACAGAATGGTGTGTGGAAACCTTTGACTTTTCACAGGAAACTATATTTGCAAATCAGTCGTCATTTTGTTTTGACAACTCGGTATTAGAGATATATTCTACCCTGAAAGCCGGAGCTGTTTTGGATATTATCCCGGAGAAGCTCTTTGTCTTTCCAAGAAAGGCATTAGAAGCTTTGAAAGATAAAGAAGTCAATACTATTTTTTGGGTTCCTTCAGTATTAGTATCCATAGCAAATGCAAATATATTGTCAGAATATGTATTGCCAAATTTAAAAAAAATTTTGTTTTGTGGAGAAGTAATGCCAAATAAGCAGTTAAATGTATGGAGAAAATATTTTCCGGATGCATTTTATGCAAATTTATACGGACCAACTGAAATTACAGATGTTTGTACTTATTATATTGTCGAGAGGGAGTTTCAGGATGAGGAGATGCTGCCGATTGGCAAGGCGTGTAAGAATACGCAGATATTAGTGCTGAACGAAAAAAACGAACTTTGTAATACTGGAGAGGCAGGAGAGATTTATGTAAGGGGAAGCTGCCTGTCATTTGGATATTATGGCGATTTGGAGAGGACAGAACAAGCTTTTGTCCAAAATCCGCTTAATAATAAATGGAAAGAATTGTTATATAGAACAGGAGACATTGCAAAATACAATGAAAAAGGGGAATTGCTTTATTTGGGGAGAAAAGATTTTCAAATTAAACATAATGGATATAGGATAGAATTAGGGGAGATTGAGGCAGCGGCGTATGCATTGGAAGAAATAAAACAGTGCTGTGCGCTGTACAATCAACAAAAAAAACAGATAGTACTTTTTTGTGCGGTATCTAATCCGCGGATATGTGAAAAGGATATTTATGAGTATCTTAAAAAGAAAATACCTAAGTATATGCTGCCGGCAGTGATTGTCAGGAAAGAAAAATTAGAACTGAATGAAAATGGAAAAATTGACAGGGTAAAGTTAAAAAAAGAAATGGAAAGATTATAATGGATGCTTGCAAAATATTGTCAAAGGAAACATCGATAATTATATATGGTGGAGGAGAAGTCGGCAATAACTGCTGCAGCCGGTTGAAAGCACAGGGCTATCATATTATGGCGGCATTAGATAAGAATAAGAGCGGAGACCATGTTATAGAAGGGATTTATACCTGGGAATTGGGGACGGAACCGGCGGAATGGGATAAAACTGACTACCTTGTCGTGATATGCCTTGCCGACGGCATGATACATAAAGCTGTGGCAGATAAGCTGTACAGTATGGGATATGTATACATTCTGTTTCTCCCGATGGATTACTGTATGCCGGATAAAGAGAAGCGTAAGCTGACCAGACTTTACAATGATGTATTATATGCCGCTCCGTCTATGGCAGGGGAAACTATCTTAAGCTATGACCGGTATGCGGCTCCGGATTTCAACATAGAAAACGGTATTATATGCAGGACGCCTCAGTCTGTCACAGTGTGGATGCGGCTGGAGCTGCTGTTCTCAGAAAGTCTGGAGCTTTGGCAGGGCGATAAAAGCAAAATCTATACGCGCAGTGAGTACAAGGACAAAAATATCGCGTGTATGAATCCGTGCGAAGCTTTATTTGATTATTTTGCATTGAAATCGGAATCCTATAATGTTTATTTTGACAGCAAAAAGCAGGAGAAAAGTCCGGAAGAAAAAGAGCGGGAGCTGAGAAAAAGAGAAGCATTATACAGACTATTTAAAAGAGAGCATGACAGAGGGATGGATTTCTTTATTGAGGGCGCTCCATGGGTGATGTGGAATCCTGATAATTACTGCAATCTGGTGGGAGGACATCACAGGACGTTATATCTTCTGCATGAGGGGCACGGGCTGTTTCCGGTAAAGATGTCCAAAGGTGATTTTGACATGTGGTGCAACGAAGCGGTTTATGCAGAGGTGAAGGCATATGTGCGTGAACACAAAATCGAATCATTTTACGCACCGCTTCCCCATCCCGGTTTTTTGCATTTTCCGGCTGAGTGGGAGGATACCGGAAGGACGAAGCTGGCCGCAGTACTGCGCTATCTTGCAGATAAGGAGGTATCCGGCATGACGGTGCTGGATGTAAGCAGTGACGAGGGATATTTTGCGAGAAGTCTGGATAGAATCGGCGTCAAAGCGTCCGTATTTCAAAACAGCGATGCGCGACAGAGAGAGCTGGCGCAATTGTTTAACAGATTATTATACAGGCATCATGTAATCATAGAATCAGGCGAGCCGGAAGGAAGCTGTGAAAACAGAAAATTTGATATTGTTGTTGCGATGAGGCACAAAACGGACAATGCCATTTCAAAATCCCGTCTGGAATTGCTGGGCGCACTCTGCAGGCGATATTTGATTATGGAGACGGTCAAACCGGAGGAAACAGAAGCCATTCGGAGTATGACGGGTCTGAAGAATTATGTGTGCATACATAGAGAGTATAAAGACGGTCTGGCATGGGAAACGGGAGTGTACAGCGAGTAGGAGGTGCATTTTGTGGATTGCTTTAGCATGAATCAGGATATGAGGTTTGTTATTTATGGAGCAGGCGGAAACTGTTATCATATAAAAAATCTGCTGCAGAATGAGAAATATTCCATTGCTGCGATTTTAGACAGGCGTGCCGAAGCAATTCACGATGTGGAAGCCGTACCGGTATATACACTGGAACAGTTTGCAGCGTTGGATGAATCCAAACAAAGGAGCGTCATCATTGTATCTGTAAAGAATGTATTTGAGCATGTGAATATTGTCAGGGAACTGCTGGAGCAGGGATACAAAAACATTATTTATAAACCATTTCCGATTCTGCAGGGAGAACATGATGAAGAATGGGACAGCATAAATTATGCATATGAGATGATTGTGGAAGAGGAGACGCTGTCTGACTTGAGGGAAAGGCAGATAGCTTGCTCAAGGGACAATCATGTAATGGTATTTAAGGATGAACTGTATATGGCAGAAGACAATGGAAAAGTTATGTGCCGGATGCCGGTCGAGCTGGTGTGCAACTATAACAGAGAGGATGCTTATGGGCTGCTGCCTATGGCAGCTTATTATCCTTTGTTGAATCTGTACCGGTATCTGCTTTTTGCGGGAACGGAGCAGGAATGGGAAGAGGTAGAGAAGGATTTTCTTTTGTATGCGATAGACTGGGTAGAACGGACCGGCAAAGAATTTTCGGACAGTCTGAAAAACAGTATGCTGCATTCGCGAGTGGAGGTTTTCGGTGAAATGCAGAGGAAGGCAGATATTGATAAGGATTTCTTTGCGAGAAACGCCGTGTCTGTCAAAAGAATGGACTCTTTCAGATTTTTCCTCTCTACAAGCGGCAGGAACAGGGTTTCTTTTCTGATTGCAAGGGGGCAGCGCTTTGTCCCTGTATATATGAGCAGGGAAGATTATGATTTTTGGCTGAATCGGGACAAGTTTGAAGAGCTTAGGCAATATCTTGAAAAGAGGAAAATTAATAAATTGTTTACAGCCGTACCGCACCCTCTGATGGTTTCCTATAAGTCAGAAACCATAGATTACGTGCATTTGTTTTGTATGCCTGTAGTAAAAGAAATATACAGATTACTGCATTGGGAAGCAGCAGAGAAGAAATGTGACGACTGCAAAATCAACGTCATGAAGTATAATGAAAAAAGACAAGAGCTGAAAATAGTTGCAGCAGTCAAAGATGAAGGCTGTATGGGGCGGTTGCTGTTAATGTATGGAATGCATTGTTATCGTCTGTATGCTGATGAGAAGCAGGAGGAAATCAGCAGGCTGCTAGATGCGTTATTTTGGATAAAGGATTTTACGGAGATATCGGCAGACAATGTTAAAGATATGGTTTTGCAGTGCCGGATACTGATTGCGGATTCGCGAGTAACCATGCCCTTTATCCCTGATTTGAAAGGAACTGTTGTTTTCCTGCTGCAGTGGGGAGACAGTATGCCGGAAGCTTTGGGAGATAGATTTATAAAGAGGAAGCTGTTGTTTCAGACAATATGGCAAAGGGAAAAGGTATCCGGATGGATGCTGGTTAGGGATAATAGATAAATATCCGGAATTTTAGGGACGATAAGCGTTGTAAAAAATAGGAGAAAGAGACGAGTACATGATGATGGGAAAAAGGGTAGGAATTTATACCAAAATATTTCGTGACGAGGATACAATAGAGAGGGCAATAGAGAGCATATTAAATCAAACCTACAAAAACATCAGGTACTATGTGTTCGTAAATGATGCGACAAGGGAAAAGGTCGAAAAATATGCCGGAATGGACGACAGAGTAGTGATACTTGATGAGGCATTAGGAAAAGAAGCGTTCTTCCGGTCCTATGTCAGAAGAATGGCGGTGGATGGAAATGACTACATAGCAGAGCTGGATGCGGACGACTGGTACGATGCAGACTGGCTGGAAACAACGCTAAGCTTTATGGAAAACAATGCTTTGGATGTAGCAGCGTGCGGAAGCCGTATGGTGGATACAGCAGGTCAGATTTTGATGTATAGAAGTATGAATACAATATGCCTGAACATGTCAGAATTTCCACCTTATTTCTCTAAGCTGCTTCCGTTTTGCAGAGCGGTTTGGGGTAAAATTTATGCAAAATCAGTAATTTTGGCATATCATCCGGAGAAGCTTCCGGATAGTGAGGAATATGGAGGATATGGCGGGGATACGATGTTCGTGTTGGAGGTTTTAAAAAATGCGAAGCGTTTTGGCGTTTGTGAGAAGGTGCTTCATAACTATCAAGTATCACCCGCAAGCGCCTCCCATACCTTTGCAAAGGGGAGAAGGTATGCTGCAGGCGTGCTGTTTCAAAAAGCGGAGGAGTTTTTAAATGACTTTGGAAAGATTAGCACAGAAAACATGTTGTTTTTATATAACATTTATTCTGCTACAGTATTAGATACGATGCAGGAGGCGAAAAACCATTTCAAAGAAGAGGAACAGGCTAAACTTTTTCATGAGCTTTTTCATGATGAACTTACAAAGAAAGCCCTGTTGATTGAGAAAGAGATGGAATGGGCGGGGAGCAAGGGCTCTTTTTGCGCCCAAATGACGAAGCTGGGGATGGAATATCTGCAGTACATGAACGGAGAAGAGCGGGAAAACTGCTGCGCATTCCTGTGCTATCTGCAGCCGGACGGACTGTTAAGGTATATTTTGAAGGACACAGGATTTGTCCAGCAATATACAGAATTGGCATTGATGATAGCGGATGAAGAAGGGGAAAATGCCATGCGGATGTGCTGGGAGATGCTTGAGAAGGACAAGGATGCTTTGTGGGAAGAGGAGTTGATTGAAATCCTGTTGAATCTGGCAGCTCTTTTAGGCAATGCAGAATATTTTATTTTAGGAAAGCGCAGAAAACTGGAGTATATGGTAAAGACGGAACAGAAGGAGCAGGCGGAGCAGGAATACAGGGACCTGCTTGAAATGGGAGTGCAGGAAGTTCAACTGCCCTCGTCTTTTGCCGCGGCAGGAATTTCGGAATAATGTCTGCCGAGCATGTCTTTGTAGGTGTTCATGAATATCTGCCGGTACCGGTTATAATTTGTCAGGCTGAGCACCCCGCCGTCGTCATGCATGCACCATGGATGGCGCTGTGCAGGAACAACGATTTTATGTCCATGGAGCAGAAAAGCAAGGGACTGGTAAGCATCATAGAAGTCCCAGCCGGTCAGACTTTCTGTATTCCAAAGGTAGTCCGTGGAGGTAACCATCATAAAGCCGTCTATCATTGCTGCGGACTGATAGCCATCCTCTGACAGAGAATACCGGTACTCGGATAAGGGCGGATAGGAGGCCTTGCGTTTGTAAGGCGTGCCGAGACGGTCTTTTGCGTGCCACATAACGCCGTCTGCAGAAATGGATTCATAGCCTGTCATACCGATAAGTCCGATGGAAGCATCGGACTGAAAGATAGAAAGCACATCGGAAAGAAAGTTTTTATTTAGGATAAAAACATCCTGATGCATGTAGATTTTGTATTTGGCATTGGAAGCGGTCATGGCTTCATTGTAGCCGGCGGTCATGGATTTGGCGTCTGCAACCGTAAGTAATTCTGTGGTATAGCCGTCAGGGATTATCAGGTGGGAAATGTAGTGGATTGCCTCTGATAACAGGATATCGTTGTTTGTGCATAAGATAAAGCAAAATTTATGTTCGTCCATGGCGTCCTCGATTCGGTGTGATTGGTAAGGTGGTCAGTTTCCTGCTGTCAATGAAAGAAATAGTTGTTTATCACCGTCATCCCAGTATGCAGAGCAAAGCTCGGCAATTTTACCGTACAGGGCGTTGTCAGCGAATATGAAATCTTCTTGTATTATAACATATATGGCAAACACGGACAGCTTGTTGCGCAGCAGCCAGTCTTCTGCTTCTTTGACAGAATCCTCTGAAAGTCGAAAAAACAGCCTGCGAAGGGCGAACAGCGACAGCATATATTTTTCCATCAGGCTGTCTTTATCAGCACAGTGCAGAAAAAAAGGTGTTTTCTGATAAGTGAGCTCTAACCGGACAATGTGCAGTATCCGAAGGATTTGTCGGGACTCGCCGATATGCTCGTAAGCCGGTGTGCCTTCGCCCTGCTCTATATAGGGAATAAGTGCCAAAAGCGATTTGCTGTCCTGCCCTTTCAGCGCGGCATCCAAAGTGCCGGTGATGTAAGACCAGGAAGTTCTGATAATCTCTTTGCTCTCATTCAATTCCTGAAAAAATTTGTCTGTGGATAAGTTTAATTGGGAAAAGATGTCCATTTACGACTCCTATGTTTTTGATTGCAGGTTCCTATGATATTTAGTATAGCTTTTTTATCTTTTTAAGTCAAATGCTCTTTAGGAGTGTAAATAATTTGCAATAAATACTTATCATTTTGGAATAAACTGTCGATACCAAATATGATTCAGTGGATTAAGCAGTAATTTGCATGAAAGTATTTTTAATATTTGTTGGAGGAAGGATACCAATGTTGGAATTTCAGGAAGGCTTTTTTGAACAGGAAGTCAGAAATGGTTTTTACATAAACAGAACAATGAAGACGGCATGGGCGGCAGAACTGGAAGTGCTGCAGAAAGTAGCGGAGATTTGCGACAGGCATGGTATTGTCTGGTATGCGGCATATGGGACGCTGCTGGGGGCAGTCCGGCATGAGGGTTTTGTTCCATGGGATGATGACATGGATATCTGGGTAAAACGCAAGGATTACAATAAGCTGCTGAAGATACTGCCTGAAGAATTACCGCAAGGATATATTGTACGGAGCCCTTTGACTTCAAAGGGTTATGACCAGTTTCATACTCTTGTGAATAGCGGCAACCGCATCAGTATGGACAAGGAATGGCTGGAGCAGTACCATGGCTGCCCCTTTTCGGTTGGGTTGGACATTTTTCCATTAGATTATCTGGCACGTGACGCAAAAGAGCGGATGATACAGGAGAATCTGGTCAAGATAGCAGCACGCAGTGCACAGGTGGCAAGCAAATTGTTTCGTGGAAGTGATGACGAGGCAGAGAATCCGGAGGAAGAAAAAAAAGAATTTGTAGAGGAAATATGGGAGGGAATTAAGTATTTAGAGGATAATTGCAATGCAAAGATAGATAACCGGCTGATAGAAGAGGAAAAATGGTTCGAAGTGGCTTCTGAGTGTGGAAAATGGGCAAATTATTTTGCCATGATGTACGAGGAAGAGGAAAGTGATGAACTGGTGAATTTTATTAGCTATGTGAGATGGCCGTGGGCGAGATTTCCGAAAGAGTGGTTTTCAGAGGTTTACGGCGCAACCTTTGAAAACTTCATGCTGCCAATTCCATGTGGATATGAGAATTTGCTTTTCAGAATTTATGATGCATATATGTTTTACAAAAGAGGGGGGGGCAAACATGACTATCCATATTATGGATTTCTCTTATACACATCTGACGCTGCCGACGA
>CAMWUP010000003.1 GCA_947177465.1 uncultured Lachnospiraceae bacterium | reverse complement strand
TCCCGCAGCTCTGCCGCCGCTTCAAAATTAAGATCCGCCGCTGCCTTCTGCATCTTTTTCTGCACGTCCGCAATCAGCTTTTCAAGCGCCTGCGTATCCATGGATTCGGGGTCTTTTTCAAAACGTACTTCCTCCTTGGCAATCACCTTCGAGATACGAATCAAATCGCGAACCGCTTTTTTAATCGTCTGCGGCGTGATACCGTGCTCCTCATTATACTTTTGCTGCAGGGCGCGCCTTCTGCCTGTCTCCTCAATCGCCGCCCGCATGGAGTCCGTCATGTTGTCGGCATACATAATGACATGTCCCTCTGCATTTCTTGCCGCTCTGCCCACGGTCTGTATCAGAGAAGTCCCTGACCGCAAAAAGCCTTCCTTATCTGCATCCAAAATGGCAACCAGTGAAATTTCAGGAATATCGAGACCTTCCCTGAGCAGATTGATACCTACCAGCACGTCAAATACATCCAGCAGCATGTCCATGATAATCTCCGCGCTCTCCAAAGTATCAATATCCGAGTGCAGATATTTCACCCTTATGCCGACTTCTTTCATATAATCAGTCAAATCCTCCGCCATGCGCTTGGTCAGTGTCGTCACCAGAATCTTGTTGTGCTTTTCCGTCTCCTTCCGCACTTCTGCTATCAAATCGTCAATCTGCCCCTCTACAGGCCGAACGGAAATCTCAGGGTCCAAAAGTCCTGTCGGGCGGATAATCTGCTCGGTGCGCAGCAGTTCATGCTCTGCCTCGTAATCCGACGGCGTTGCCGACACAAAAAGCATCTGATCGATGTGGGACTCAAACTCACTGAAATTCAGAGGTCTGTTATCCAGCGCCGACGGCAGACGGAAACCATAGTCCACAAGCGTGGTCTTACGGGAGCGGTCGCCTGCATACATACCTCTTATCTGCGGAATCGTCATATGGGATTCATCTATAATAATCAGAAAATCATCGCCAAAATAGTCCATCAGACAATGAGGCGGCTCTCCCTCCTTCATACCGCTCAAATGTCGGGAATAGTTCTCAATCCCTGAGCAAAACCCAGTTTCCCTCAGCATCTCAATATCAAAATTGGTTCTTTCCGATATCCGCTGTGCTTCTAACAGCTTGTCCTCTCCTTTAAAATACCGGATACGCTCCTCCAATTCCTTTTCTATCATATCACACGCCTTTCTGATTTTATCAGCCGCCACCACATAATGGGACGCCGGAAAAATCGTGATGTGATTCAGCGTGGCATGCACCTGCCCGGTCAGGGGCTCCACCTCACAGATACGGTCAATTTCATCTCCAAAAAACTCAATTCGGATCAGGTACTCTCCGCCCTGCGCCGGATAGACCTCCACCACGTCGCCCCTTACTCTGAAGGTACCTCTCTGCTGGTCCAAATCATTGCGGTCATACTGGATATCAATCAACTCCCTGAGTACCTGCTCTCTGTCCTTAATCATGCCCGGGCGCAGGGATACCAGCATCCCCTGATAGTCCTCCGGACTTCCCAGACCATAGATGCAGGATACGCTGGCAACCACCACCACATCCCTGCGTTCCGTAAGGGAAGCCGTCGCAGAGAGCCTGAGTCTGTCTATCTCTTCGTTCACCGCAGAATCCTTGGCAATATAAGTGTCCGAAGACGGCACATAAGCCTCCGGCTGGTAATAATCATAGTAGGATACAAAATACTCTACCGCATTCTCCGGAAAAAACTCCTTAAACTCCCCGTACAACTGTCCTGCCAGCGTCTTATTGTGGGCAATCACAAGCGTCGGTTTATTCAATGCTGCTATGATATTCGCCATGGTAAAGGTCTTACCCGAGCCGGTAACACCCAAAAGCGTCTGAAACTGATTGCCTTCCCGAAACCCCTTCACCAACGCCTCAATCGCCTGCGGCTGGTCGCCGGTGGGCTGATATTCTGAATGTAACACAAAATGGTCCATAATAATCTCCCTATAAATCATTTTCCTCACGAAAATGGTTGTGTATACATGAAAACCAAAAAGGATATGATAACTGCTTTTCACAGTATATCATATCCTTTTTACATTTGCAAACATTTGTTCTTTGTTTTTTAACTTTTGCTCCGCTATTTCACCTTACAATACAATACTTCCATTTCGCCGCGATCTGTTTCGATGCTGATGACTACACCGTCACTCAGGTTATAGGTTCCATCCGTATATTTCTTTGTAAAAACTTCACTCTGATATCTGAAATCAGCAGCCGGTTCATCGGATAGAACCCCTGTGATATAGGTGGTTATAATGTTGGTAATCTCCACCAGCGCAGAGCTTTCCACCTCATCAAGATTCTCTATATCTTCTATCTGCATACTGCTGATGGTAAAGTATACTTCTCTGGCAAGCTGCTCCGAAAGACCGTACAGAAAGACATACTCGCTCTCGCCCGTGACCACCCTGCGCACAAAAACGTTTCCTTCCACAAACCCCTTATACAGGCAGGATTTTACATTCCTGACCTTCAATCCGCAGATATCCTCCAATAGCTTGGAAACGATTAAGTCAATATTTTCCGCTGTACCCGCCAACGCACTTTGGGCCTCTAACGGTGTGTTTGACATTATTTTCCTGTCACATCCACATACATGCTGTGCAAGCCATGTCAGCAGCGTTCCGGCAAAGCTCTTTAATATACTCAGAGAAAAATCCTTCTCCATCTTATCTTTATATTCCTGGATTGTCCGTATAAATCCCTGATGAATCCATGCATGCTGCGCGTATCCTACATATTGCATTTCCCTTTGAATCTTTTCTTCCGTATCAAAATGAAATTTTGTATAATCTATAAGGAATTCAATCAAATCATGACATTCCTTCTTTTTGTTCTCAAGATCGCCGCTTTTGGCAATAACAAGCAGGTTCTCTATTTTGGAGAACAACTGATAGTGCTGCTCATCAATCTCTTTGTTACCAATTCGATACGTTTCTTTCCATAAACATATTTCACTCATAGCTTTTTCCTTTCCGAAGCACCATTTAAATCGGTCCTCCCGTAAAAATCATCCCGAGCGTCTCAGGAAATACCGGATAAAACTGTCTCCACACAGTATAGATGCTGCCTGCTGCCGCCGCTGCAATATACAAATAGCTTCCCACATACAAAATCCGCACAAGCCACGTGCCGAGGACAGCCTGCTTTGCCGTGACTTTTACAATGCAGTCTGTGATATTCTGTATGCCCATAAAGAGAATACTCAAGAGCGGAATCAGCCCCGGCAGAAGATACCTGCCCTGCGCCTGAAAATCACTTGCATATGCGTACCAGTACGCCAGCAAAAGCGGAGTCAGTCCCGCAGCAAACATGCCGACAAAAAATCCGGCGCGCTTTGCTCCCGTGAATGCCTTCCTTCTGTTTGGCAAAAGCAGTCCGAGAACCCCGACAAACAAAATAATCTTAAAACCGCGGAGCACATAGGCAGGCGGCGACAAATTCATATTTCCGAATCTTCCGAAAAAGCTCTGTACCAGCATTTCCCGATATCCCTCGTGGAAAAGCAGGCAGTAAATCGGCTCGCCGGTATTTTGGAAGGTTTCCTTTACGGACGGCTTAAAGCTGTCTGCCGCATAGAGCTCCGCGCTTCTGCGGTTTGCCGCAAAACCAAGGAAATCCCCATTGTTCAGAATCGCATTTCTGATAAACCACCAGCCTGCAAGGACAAACACAATTCCCGCAATGATAAAACCAATCCGCAGACAGTCCTTCATGGCAAAGCCTGTTCTTCCATTCTCTTTCCTGTAAAAAAACGATACCAGAAACACAATAATACTTCCCAGCACCATGCCGTAGGCATTGTAGTAAGACAGCGCACAGATTGCGATTCCGACGGAAAGCGTCACATAATTCTTTACCGTCCAGCTTTCTTTCAGACCACTCACCAGCGCATAAACCATAATCGCACAGGACATATACGCAAACGCGTCACAGTTTACATACGTAAAGATAAACATTACCTGAGGCCAGAATACGGCGGCTAAAGTGAAGAACCAGGCTGTCCACTGATTGGAAAACAGCTTCTTGGCCGTCTTCCGGATAAACACATAACTTACCACACCGGCAAGCATATTGACCACCCTCGCCGCCATCAACAGGGCATAGGAATTTGCCGTAAACAGAGAAGTCACTTTCATAAACAAAGCCATCATCAGATACGGCAGCCCCGGAAAAAACGCGTAGGAAATACCCCATGTACTGATTACCAGTTCGCTGATATTTCCGTCGGGCAGCTTTCCCTCCCGCATGATATAGTAGGGAAGCACATACCTGCACCGTTCGTCAGGCTGCTCGGTTATCGGCTGTACAAGCCCCCAGATAAGCAGCGCCGCAAACAGCGCCGCACCTACCGCTATTTCTATGATACGTTCCTTTTTTTCCTTGCGACTCATAATCCTCTTTCCGCCATATGGGTTCCGAAAAATGCTAAAAGCAGCTTACGGAACCCATATATCTGTCTCTATTTTATCATGCTCTCCAGCAGTTCTTTTGCGCTTTCAAGCTGATTGTCATACTTCTCATCACTATAGTATCTCTCACTGTCAAATTCACATACCACATCGGGCTCGATTCCAATACCGTGGATATTGGTTCCGTTTGGTGTATAATAGGAGCTTATGGTCAGCTTCACCGCAGAGCCATCGCTCAATTCTACCGGACGCTGCACAATTCCCTTTCCAAAGGTTGTAGTGCCCAAAAGCGTGCCGATTCCGTAATCCTTAATGGCGCCTGCCAATATTTCGGAGGCGCTTGCCGAGTTGCCGTCAACCAGCACCACCATCGGCACCTCCAGCTCTTTTGTGCCGTCACACTTATATTCAACCCGATGTCCGTCCCTGTCCTCCGTGTATACAATCAGCCCCTCCGGCAGAAGCATTTTGGCAATGCTGACAACAGAAAGCAGATTACCGCCCGGGTTACCCCGCAAATCCAGAATCAATCCCTTCATGCCCTGCCCTCTTGCAACCGCGAGCGCCTCCGCAAACTGATCCACCGTTATGGAATCAAACTCTGTTATCTGAATGTAGGCAATGCCATTGTCATACATCTGGGATTCCACAGTGGGCGATTCCACCTTCCTGCGGACTACATCCTTTTCAATCTCTTTGCCGTCCCGAATCAGCGTCAGATGCACATAAGTGCCTTCTTCTCCCTTAATCAGACTGACTACCTCCTGCAGACTCATACCGTAGGTCTCCGTACCATCCACCTTGTAAATAAGGTCTTCCGCACGCAAATCCGCCTCCTCCGCAGGCGTATTGGAAATCACCCCGCTTATTTTGGCAAGCGTGGTTGTCTTATCCAACTGCACCTTTGCACCGATTCCATAGTACACACCCTGCGAATCCTGATAAAGCTCGTTCAACTCTTCCTCAGAATAATATTCGGAATAAGGGTCACCCAAAGCTGCTACCATGCCTCTGTATGCACCTTCCTCCAAAATCTTTCTGTCAATGCCCTCCTGATAGTAGTAGGTATCGATGATTTGTTCTATCAACTGAAGCTTTTCTATCATTTCCGGCGTTATCGCCGTATTATCTCCATAATCCTTTTGGTCATCCTTCTCTTCTCTGTCTGCGGAATCCTGCTTATTCGGAATTCTGTCCTTTCCGGCCGCCATCACCTGCATCCGGTTTACCAGATACGTTACACTCACGATTAACAGTGCTGCCGCCAGACCGGTCAACAGACCGCAGAAGAAATGCCTGCCACCCTTTCCGCCCGAATTCTGCCCACCGTCAGGCATCCCGTTTTCTATAGCATAAATTTCGTTTTGTTCCATAACTATACCTCCTATTCGCCGCACAAACGGCAATTACACCGATTAACAAACCTCCGTCACTGGGACAGATAATTCCACGGACTGACATACTCTCCATTCAGCCGCACACTGAAATGCAGATGCGGACCTGTAGTACGTCCTGTTGCACCTACCGCTGCAATCGTCTCTCCCCGCACAACGATATCCCCCGTCTGCACATACAGCTTGGAAGCATGCATATAAATTGTGTACAGATTGTCTCCATGATCTATCATAATATAGTTTCCCATGGAGCCACTGTAAGAAGCAGCTATCACTTTCCCGTCATAAGCTGCAAATATGGCTGTTCCGGTAGGCGAAGCCAAATCAATTCCATTGTGGAATTTTTCAACGCCCAGCGTCGGATGCATACGCATGCCGTAATCGCTGGAAAGCTTTGTATAAGAGGCAACCGGAAATTTGAACTGCCCTCCGTCATAGGTAAGCAGCGAACCGTTCGCCGCCATAATCCGCTTTTTCTCCTCCGCAATGGCAGCCTCCAAAGCCTCCACAATTTCATTTCGTTCCTTGATATCCGCCTCGTATTCCTTGATTGCCTGCTCCTTGTTGGCAATATTATTTTCGTATTCTTTTATGGTCTGCATCTTCGCCTGTATCAGTTCTTCCATCGCCGCTTCTTCTGCCAGCACACCCTCTCTCGTCTCTTCCAAAAGCGCCATGTCCGTCAAAAGCTGCTGCTCCGTCACTTCTATCAACTGGCGGTTCAGCATAAATTCGTTGAGCTGCTCTTTGTCATATGCGGCAATCCGCTCCATATATTCCACCTTAGTCAGAATATCCGCAATGCTCTCCCCGCTGAATATTAATTCCCAGTAAGTCGCATCGCCCTGCTCGTAGTTATACTGAATCCGATGCACCATCGCCTCATACTGCGCAGCCTCGACTTCCCTTGCCCTTGCAAGCTCCTCCTGCGTGCGGGCAATATCAAGCTCCTTCTGCGTAATCTGCTCATTCAGCCTTGCAATATTATCCTGAATCTCAGAAAGCTTGATATCAAGCTGTGTGATATAATTGTTTAAATCCTTTTTCTCCGCTTCCAGCTGCTTTTTAATATTTTGTGCATTGGTCAGCGAATTTTCCAGCTCTTTCCGCTCCTCCTCTGCTTTTTTAATCCCTTCTTCCTTTTCCCTGATGCTGTCCGAGGTAATGGAAGAATAGGAGGTTGCGGATGACGAAGAAAAATTATTTATCAGCAAAGCCGCTGCAAGCACCACCGTCAGAAGCGCTGCAATTTTTTTCTTCATGCGAATCCACCCTTTCCGCTACACTCTTAAATGCTTTCTCACTGTTGTGAAGCTTCCGAGGAAGCCAATACCGATGCCGATACCCAGTGACACAGGCGTCAGCACGTCAAAGATTTCCTTCACCGACAGGAAGCGCAGCAGCTCTGACAATGCCGGAAACGCTGTCCCAAGCTGTACGACTATCTTATTGTAGAGAAGGTAAATCAACCCCAAAGGAATTCCTGCGCCTATGGCTCCAATCAGCATACCTTCAATCACAAAGGGCGCACGCACAAAGAAGTCCGTTGCACCTATATATTTCATGATGTTGATTTCCTCCTGCCGCACAGAGATGCCAATCGTCACCGTGTTGCTGATTAGGAAAATGGACACCGCCAGCAGGATACCGATAATGCCAAGCGACACGTACGCTATCAGCATATTCCCGCCGCTTAAAGCTTCTGCAACAACGTCTGAGCGCCTGACATATCTCACGCCCTCCACCGACATCAGATAAGTCACCAGTGAGTCATACATGGATACATCATTTAAATATACTTCGTAATTATCATAATTTTCCAGCGGATTGGTCGGAAACCCATCTGCATGTCCCTGCAGATGCTTCTCCTTATACCAATCCCACGCTTCGGCGGAAGAAACATACTTAACCTCTGAAACCTCCGTCCTAAGCCGGATTAAATCTCCGATTTCCGACTTGCGTGTGTCTTCAATACCTTCATCAAAAAAAACTACTACGCAGAAGCCCTCCTCCGCCGCCCTCACAATATGCTGAAAGTTCATCACAATCGCGTAAAGGATACCAAAAAGGAATAAACACGCCGAAATAGTAGCTATCGACGCAAGAGAAAAAAGCTTGTTGCGAAAAATCCCCTTGATGCCCTGCCTGAGAGTATAAAACAACGTACTAATCTTCATCGATATACTCTCCTTCCTCTTCGTCGCTTACAATAACGCCCTTTTTCATGGTCACCACTCTTTTCTGCATGGCGTTGACGATTTCCCTGTTGTGAGTAACCACAATAACCGTAGTGCCTGCGGCGTTAATTTCATCTAAAAGCATCATGATTTCCCATGAGTTCTTGGGGTCAAGATTTCCCGTGGGCTCATCGGCAAGCAAAATGGAAGGCTTATTAATCAGCGCTCTTGCCAGTGCGACTCTCTGCTGCTCTCCGCCGGAAAGCTGCTTCGGCTTTGCCTTATATTTGCCCGCCAGTCCTACCGTCGCCAATATGCTCGGCACATTCCGCCGGATATCCTTCGGCGGCACCTCAATAATCCTCTGCGCAAACGCAACGTTCTCATAGACGTTCCTGTCTTTCAAAAGGCGGAAATCCTGAAACACAATACCCAGATTTCTGCGGAATTTCGGAATCTTTCTGCGCGGCAGATTGGCTATATCATGTCCCATGACCCATACCTTGCCGCTGGTAGCGGTCAATTCCCGCAAAAGCAGCTTAATCAGTGTTGACTTTCCTGAACCGCTGTCCCCTACAATAAAGACAAACTCTCCCTTGTTAATATGCAGAGTAATACCGTTCAATGCAGGCGCTCCCGCAGAATACACCTTGCTCACGCCATCCAGAAAAATCAAACCGTTTTCCTCTATCATTCTCTCTCGTCTTTTACGCTTTTCCTCTTTACGCGACATAATCTTCCTTTCGTCCAATCAATAGTCAAATGTTTCCATGTATTTCATGTACTTGACCACCATCAGCGCGATTTTAAAGGTAATGGCATCCTCAAACACGCGCAAATCCAGTCCTGTACTTTTCTGCAGCTTATCCAGTCTGTATACCAGTGTGTTACGATGAATAAAAAGCTGTCTCGATGTTTCCGATACATTCAGACTGTTCTCGAAAAACTTGTGAATGGTCGTAAGCGTTTCCTCGTCAAAGTCATCCGGACTCTTTCCGCCGAATATTTCCTTAATAAACATTTTGCAGAGCGGAATCGGAAGCTGGTAAATCAGTCTGCCAATGCCAAGCTCACTATAAGCAATCACATCTCTCTCGTCAAAGAAAATTTTGCCTACGTCCAATGCCATTTTTGCTTCTTTATAAGAACGGCTGACTTCCTTGATTTCACGAACCACCGTTCCATACGCAATATGAACGTTTTTTACGCCTTCCTTCAGAAGAAAAGATTCCAGCGCTCTTGCCGCCTTATCGATTTCCTTGGGGGATTCCGACTCGGACAAATCCTTCACCACAATTACATTATTTTCGTCCACAGCAGTAACAAAATCCTTACTGTTGCTGCCGAAATGCGTGCGGGAAAGCTCAAGGGAATTATTGTCCTTGCCGTTTTCCGACTCCACTATCAGCACCACACGGCTTACATCCGTCTGAATGTGCAGTTTCTTGGCACGGCTGTAAATATCCACAAGAAGCAGATTGTCAAGCAAAAGATTTTTGATAAAGTTATCCTTATCAAACCGTTCTTTATAGGCAACAAGCAGGCTCTGTACCTGAAACGCCACCATCTTGCCTACCGTGTACACATCTTCGCCGCTGCCGCCTGCCACCAGCACATATTCTATCTGCTGCTCGTCAAAGATTTTAAAATACTGATATCCCTGAATTTCCTGAGAATCCGCGGGAGAAAGCGCAAATTCCACCGCCTGCTTGGAACAGTTTCCCATATCTGCAGTGGACGCCACCTCTTTACCGTCTGTATCCATTACGCAGAATTCCACACGCGCAATGTTTTTCAGACCTTCTATTGTAGTTTGTAATATTTGGCTTGATATCATGAACTGACTCCTTTGGATAAAATGACAGCAGCAAATTCCTGCCCGCAATATTCGCTAGTATGCTCATTTTCCATTTTAATTCACTTTTACAAAAAAATCTACATAAAAATGATAAATTTTTATGCACTTTTTATGTTTCTATTTTGGCAGACGTTTTTTTGTTATGATACAAACCAAACAAAAGAAGACCCTTCGCAAAGGGTCTCCTTCCGTTTTACATCTAAGGAAGCGCTGATGAAATCAGCATTTCCTTAAATCCTGATATCCATCTGTCCTCCGACAGCCGGATTCACGGACCGTTCCATTGCAGCGGCGTCTATCATCTTAAGCATTCCTGCCGCCAAATCTTCGCCGCTTTCCATGGTCTTGTCCAGTACAGCAATGCCAATTTTACCCATATTACTTATCTGGGACATTGATACGGATAAGCCCGCAACATCCATAATAACACCTCCTTTCCTCAGATTCTGCGAATCGCCTTTTCTTTTATTTCTATTTTTCCGTTTTTCAGAAGATGACCGACAGCACGTTTAAATTCATTTTTACTCATCTGCATCTCACGCTTAATCACTTCCGGCGACGCCTTATCATTAAAGGGCAGCACACCGTCAAAGCTGTCTATCACATCCAGTATTTTCTGTGCATCCGCTTCTATTTGCAGGTATGCCTTTTCCCGTATGCTCAAATCCAGCTTTCCATCCTCTCTGACTGCCGCGACACGGCAGACGACGGTATCGCCTATCCTGACCTCCTCATAAAGCTCTCTTTTGGGAATCAGTCCTGAATATTTATCGTCAACCGCCACAAACATGCCAAACTCGGGGCTTGACTCATACACATAGCCCGTAACTCTGTCGTCCTTCTTGTACGGACTCTCTGTTGATAAATCATGGTATACATTCATGGTTGCACAAAGCCTGCCGCTTTTGTCAATATAGAGGGATACCAAAGGCGTATCCTGCGGGCGCACCCTGATAGTCTGCTGCTTAAAAGGAAGAAACAAATCCTTTTCCAGCCCCCAGTCTAAAAATGCACCATATTTATTGACATCAGCTACTTTCAGCCTTGCAACCTCCCCCATCTTTAAAAGCGGTTCATGTACCGTAGCTATCATACGGTCTTTAGAGTCCCTGTACAGAAACACCTCTATCTCGCTTCCGATTTCTGTTCCGGATGGCACCTGCTTTGCCGGCAGGAGCACCCGCTCCTCTGCATCTGCTTCGTCTGCAAGATACACGCCGAAATCTACTTCCTTTATCACTTGCAGTTTTTGCTTCTCACCCAATTTTAACATAATTTCTTCTTCCTTCAAACTCTACATTTGTATAGATACCGCCCTGTGTATCCTGCAGGGATACCACACAGGTTTCTGCTCCGTCTTCCTCTTTGCTTACCTGCACGCAGGGAACCAGTATATCATGCAAAAGCGCCTGCTTTTTATACTCAGCCCGCATGCCGGTTACCGCAAAATGCTCCGGCAGGTAATCCATCGCCATCCCCACATACTGCGCATTATTAACATGGTGGTTGGTATCTAAATGGTGCTGCTTTACCGTAATGCTTTCTTTTACTTCCATATCCTGCGGCACTGCAATCTTGCGCCCCGCATACGCCATAGGCAGTCTTTCTTCCATTTTATATTTCTGCACTACCTCTTTGGGAGGGCGTTTGGGTTTAAAGGTCTCCGTATCCAGGATCGTCCACATGGAATTCGCCTTCGCTATATCATTGCCCGCCCCATCCTTCATAAAAAAATTTCGGAATCCGAAACAACCTTTAAAATCATAAGGAAAGGTTCCTATAGATACCTGTTCACCCAGATCGGGCAGCCGGTCTATCGCAATCTGCCACGAGGACAGCACCCATACCAGCTTTCGCTCACGAAGAAAAGAAAGTCCAACCCCCAAGTCCTCTGATTGAAAGGTAGAGCAATCTTGAAAATAGTCCATCAGTGACAATAATGTCAGTTTTCCGTCGCTGTCTGTTTCGCTGTATCTGATTCTGCTCTCAAAACTGTACATCGCCATCGTTCTCTCATTCTATAATCTGCAATACAATTTCCACAACCCAGTACAGGAAAAACAATCCCATCCCCGCATTGCATATCATGGTTAAAAAGCGTTTTCCACGCGGCAGCGCAATCCTTCCTGCGTTCAGATGCATTCTTTTCCTGTACACAATAAGCAGCACGATACCCGCCACCACAATGCCAATCAGACAAAACATGTACAGCATAAATACAAGCAGTCCCGGTAAAACCTTGGATAAATCGCCGCCACCGGCCATTACGCTCTGCAATTCTTCCAAATCTACCAAATCCAGCATAAACAGACTCAGTACGCCCCCAAGGAAATTCACTACCATATGCATGATAATAGTATATTGAAGCCTGCCTGTCTTTACATAAATAAAAGCAAAAAACATTCCTATCGTGGAGGCATAAGCAAACTGGGAAAGATTTCCATGGAACAAACCGAACATCAGACCGGAAAGTACAACTGCAGCCCCCTCACCGTAACGGACCACCCTGTCCACCAGAATTTTCCTGAAAATAAGCTCCTCCATAATAGGAGCCCAGATTACCATGATAAGGATTCTCACCCAAAGGCTTGCGGAACCGGCAAGCTCCATTGTATAGTTATCGATTGGCTTTCCCTTTAATATCGCCAAAAAATAGGTAATCAGACTTCCTATCAGATTGCTGGCATACATAATACCATAGCATATTATCAGCGCCACCAGAAACTTTCCCACCGTCATGGAACGCTTTTGTATTTTTTCCTTCGGTATGGTGTGAACCAGCATTATCATAAGCGGCATGCCGAGAACATACATCGAAACCGAGGAAAACAACAGCAGTATATCGGGATTTTGCAAAATCTCCGGCCTTATCGCATAAATAAGCCCGCTGAGCTTGTACTGTATCGCATAGATACACAAAGTACCGGCAAGAAACATCAGTCCCATATTAGAAAAAAATCTTCTCGCCTGTTTCACGGTCTCTTTTTCCGCCTGCTCCGGTACACCGGGCTGGGTATATAATTCTTCCATATTACATTTCCTTCTCCGCTGTGCAGCAGCGCCGACGCCTGAAAAACAGACGTCTCTCGTATATTTCAAGCACAGTATAACACACTTTTTTCTTTTTCACCATACCGGCAGGAAATTTTTCACATAATTGACTTTTCACGAAATCTTGCCGGATACAAAAAAAAATTGTATTTAGGTATTGCAAAATGGTAACACTTCATGTATAATGCATAAAGTAATCGCATAAAGGGCTATCGCCAAACGGTAAGGCAACGGACTCTGACTCCGTCATTTCAAGGTTCGAATCCTTGTAGCCCTGTTATAAAAAGGGGTTGCCCTGTTATAGAAAGGGCTTACTCTGTTGTAAAAAGTTTCACAGCTTTTGTTGTGGAACTTTTTTGTTACGGCATAGCTTACCCTGCTTTCTTTCAGCCCCTGCAGCAAACGAGCCGGAAGCAATCGCTTCCGGCTCGTTTCTTTCTTATACTTCAAAGGTCAGTTCACCATAGGAAGGCACCGGCCATACCTCTTTGTCAACGATTCTTTCCAGCTCGTCTATGGGCGCACGCAGCGCATCCATGACTTCCTTTACGGTATCCTTGTAGAAGAAAGCCTGCTCCTTTGCCTCTTTTATGGCGGCCGCCTGCGCAGTCACCTTTTCAAGCTGTGCAAGGGCTGTCTTCGCTGCTGTCAGCTTCGTGCATACATCCTTAAGAAGCTCTGCCTGAACAGAAGGCTCCACGCCCGCCTCCTTTACAGCGACCACCGTATCCGCCAATGACCTGCTGTATTTCACCACAGCGGGAATATACTGCTTGCTCGCCATATCAATCATGGTTACAGCTTCTATGTTCAAAGATTTGGCATAGGTTTCGTAGAGGATTTCCTCGCGGGATTCCAGCTCTACCTTGGTAAAAATACCAAACTTTTCAAACAACTTCACCGCCTTATCAGTCGTAATGGTTCCTGCCGCCTCAATCATGGATTTGATATTGGGCAATCCGCGTCTTTCCGCCTCTTTCACCCACTCATCCGCATAACCGTCGCCGTTGAAAATGATTCTCTGATGCTCCGTCATGTATTTTTTAATCAAATCATGAACCGCCATTTCAAAGTCATCTGCCTTTTCCAGCTCATCCGCCGCTTCACAGAAGGCTTCCGCCACAATAGCGTTCAGTGTGGTATTCGGGCTTGCAATGGAATCGGAGGAGCCCACCATACGGAACTCGAACTTATTACCCGTAAAAGCAAAAGGCGAGGTTCTGTTTCTGTCAGTTGCATCCTTCTCCAAATCAGTCAGGGTGGATACGCCGGTCTGCAGCTTTCCTCCTTCAAGGCAGTGCGCCGCTTCTCCCGTTTCCACAAGCTGCTTTACCACATCTTCAAGCTGCTCGCCCAAAAATACGGAAATGATAGCGGGTGGCGCCTCGTTCGCACCCAGGCGGTGGTCATTCCCTACATCAGAAGCACTCTGACGGAGTAAATCTGCATGGGTATCCACAGCCTTTAAGATACATGCCAGCACCAGAAGGAACTGAATGTTTTCATTTGGCGTGTCACCCGGGTCAAGCAGATTCATTCCGGTGTCCGTTCCCAAAGACCAGTTGTTATGTTTACCGGAACCGTTCACCCCTGCAAAAGGCTTCTCATGCAGCAGACACGCCATGCCGTGGCGTCCTGCAACCTTTTTCATGGTTTCCATCACAAGCTGGTTGTGGTCCACCGCAATATTTGCCGTCTCATAAATCGGCGCCAGCTCGTGCTGTGCCGGCGCAACCTCATTATGCTGTGTCTTTGCCGTCACGCCCAGCTTCCAAAGCTCTATATTCAAATCCTTCATGTACGCGCCAATCCTCTCGCGGATTGTGCCGAAGTAATGGTCCTCCAGTTCCTGACCCTTGGGTGCGGCTGCACCAAACAAGGTACGCCCTGAAAAAATCAAATCCTCACGCTTTAAGTATTTCTCCCTGTCAACCAGAAAATATTCCTGCTCAGAGCCTACGGAAGCAACTACCTTTGTCGCTTCTGTATTGCCAAACAGACGGACAATTCGCAGCGCCTGCGTGCTGAGAGCCTCCATGGAGCGCAGCAGCGGCGTCTTCTTATCCAGCGCCTCCCCCTTGTAGGAGCAGAAAGCAGTCGGAATACAGAGAATCACGCCCGTTGCATCTTCCTTCAAAAACGCAGGCGAGGTAATGTCCCATACTGTGTATCCTCTCGCCTCAAAGGTCGCGCGCAGGCCGCCGGAAGGGAAGGAGGACGCATCCGGCTCGCCCTTAATCAGCTCTTTGCCGGAAAATTCCATCAGCATATGACCCTCTTCGTCAGGATGTGTCACAAAGGAGTCATGTTTCTCAGCCGTGATGCCTGTCAGAGGCTGGAACCAGTGCGTGTAATGCGTCGCGCCGTTTTCCACCGCCCAGTCCTTCATTGCCTTTGCCACCACATCCGCGGTTGCCAGCGACAATTCGCCGCCCTGGTCCATAACCCGCTTTACTTCCTTGAACACGCTTCTGGGAAGGCGTTCCTTCATTTTTCCGACAGTAAATACTTTACTGGCAAACAACTCTTCAACGTTTAACACTTCACTCATACTTTTCTCCCTTTCCTGCCTTCAGGCTCCTGAACCTTATCTCAGTCAAAATACGCCTTAAACCTAAAAAAATGCCCCAAAATAAGCTTTTGGAACACCTTCGTTCAAGATACCTTATTACGAGACCTCCGCCTCATTTGCTATAACAATACCTTACTTTTTCTTAAATTGCAAGCCCCAATTTAAAATTTAAAGGTTTTAGCCAAAAATTTCCTCCAAAGAAGCGCTTCCCTGTTCACATTGTACAACGGGGCGGCAAAATGCCGCCCACATAAATTAACGCTTTCCTTCCATACGCAGTAAATCATACTGCTCTGCCCTGCCGGACAGACAAAGCCACAATACCTGCTTCGGATGAGGCGCACTCTCCACCGGCTCCCCATCCTCCGTATATATGGCTTTCACCACAACCGGAATATTTTCTCCCGACGGCTTCATAATTTCAATCGTATCCCACAGGCTGAACTTGTTGCGCTGGCTGATTCTGACTAGCGGAAAATCCTGTACCGATTCGGAGGCAGACCCAACCTCCTCCACAATGCCCAGATAGACGGACTCGTTCACATAGGTATTGCTGTCATAAATCTGCGTTGTCTCATCCGGTTTTCCAAAATAAAAACCCGTTGTAAACTGACGGTAAGTACATTTTGCAATTTCCGCCCTGTACCAGTCCATATTGCTTCTGTATTTCTGCTCAGACTCAAAATAATCATCTATCGCCCTTCTGTAGGTTCTCGCTACCGCAGCCACGTAAAGCGCCGTCTTCATTCTGCCCTCTATCTTGAAGCTGTCGATTCCCGCCTCCACCATCTCCGGAATATGTGCAATCATACACAAATCCTTGGAGTTGAAAATATAGGTTCCCCGCTCATTTTCATAGACAGGCAGATATTCTCCCGGCCGCGTCTCTTCCACTACAGCGTATTTCCAGCGGCAGGGATGGGTACAGGCGCCCTTATTGGCGTCACGCCCTGTAAAATAGCTGCTTAACAGGCATCTTCCGGAATAGGAAATACACATAGCGCCATGAATAAAGCTTTCGATTTCCATCTCCTTTGGTATCTGCTTCCTGATTTCTGCAATTTCCCTCAGAGAAAGCTCTCTGGCGGACACCACTCTTTTGGCGCCCTGTTCCCACCAGAAGCGGTAGGTAAGGTAATTGGTGTTATTTGCTTGTGTGGAAATGTGCCGCTCTATCTCAGGGCAGATTTCCTTCGCCAGCATATACATACCCGGGTCTGAAATAATCAGGGCATCCGGCTTTTGAGGCAGCATATCGCGAAGCTCGGCAAAATACTGTCTTGCTCCCTCCAAATCACCGTTATGCGCCAGAATATTCGCCGTCACATACACCTTGACATTGCGGGAATGGGCAAAAGCAATCCCCTGCGCCATCTCTTCCATCGAAAAATTCTTCGCCTTGGCGCGCAGTCCGAACGCCTCCCCGCCGATATATACCGCGTCAGCCCCAAAGCAGACCGCCGTCTTCAACACCTCCAGACTGCTTGCCGGAATCAAAAGTTCAGGTTTCTTCATAGGTATCCACGCCTTTCTCTCCGCCTCCTGCTTCGCCGCCGGTCTTTGTGCTCAGCGCAATCCCGTCTCCAGCCTGCAGAATCACCGTTTCCAATGACGAGTGATGCGTAAGCTCATACAAATATTCCCTCATTCTGGCATGTATGGTCCGGTTTCTTCTGGTAACTGCAAAACGGGACTCCAGCACGTCCCCGTCCTGCAGCACATTGTCAGAAACAAGCAGACCGCCATACGCAAGAAGCCTTACCACATCAGGCAGAAAGTGGATATACTGCCCCTTTGCCGCATCCATAAAAACAAAGTCAAAAGAGCCTTCCAGCCCCCGCAGGATATCCGCCGCTTCTCCTGCCAGCAGAGTAATCTCCTTCTCCCAGCCCGCTCCCTTAAAATTCTGAAGCGCCTTGGGAATCCGTTTTTCATATTTTTCTATGGTCACAATCCGGCAGCCAAAAGGCGCGTATTCCTTCATCAGAAGCGCCGAAAACCCCACGCCGGTTCCCACCTCTAAAATCCGCAAAGGCTTATGGGCAGCCATCAGAAAACGAAGAAGCTGCTGCGTTGCAGGGCGGATAATAGGGACGCCGTCTGCTTTGGCTACCCTCTCTATTTCATTCAATAAAGGCGTATTGCCTTTATCAAACGAGTCAATAAAGGCAACCATTCTTTCATTATTTATCATGTCAATCCCCATGCATTTCGCAAATCACTGATTTTCGTTATCCTGCGCCGCTTCATCAGGCTCCTGGGCCGACATAATCTCCATCATCTCCTCCATGGTCATGGAGGTATTCAATGTGTAGTTCCCCGCCCGCAGTTTATCCTTGTAATGGGAAAGCAGATTTTGTATATAAAACAGCTTCGCGTCCCTGATAAGACCCTTTGCTTCCAAAATTTCTCCTATCTGGAGCGCACTTTTGCCAACCGTAATTTCCACGCTCACATCAGTGCCCGGCTTTTCTGCAACCGGCGTCTCCTGAAAAACACGGTAACCATAATCATATGCCATAACTGCGCCTTTATAGACAATTACAATTGCAAACACCGCGACTGCCACCCTGAATATCATGCCGAGAACAGCCACTATTATCTGTTTGGTATTCATACCGATACCTCCTTACTGCTTACTCAAAATCGAGAGCTTCCGTTATTCTGATATTCACGGACTGCATCATTCTGCAAAAGTCCAGCTCCGCCGCAAGAAAATCCGCCACTATCGGGTTTTCCCTAAACTTCTCATTCTCCTGCTCAAACTCTTCAATCTTGTGAAACAGTTCTTCATCGTTGGTCATGCTCTGCAGACGGTAATTTTGCAGCCGATATTCGGTTACCTGTCTTTTCAGCTCCGGAAAGCGGTTTATCTTTTCCTTTTGCCTCTGGTACTCCAAATATTGACCGGATTCCCTGATTGCCGCGATTAACTCCGCAACAGCATTATCTAGATTTGACATACTATCCTTAAACCTCCATTATAATGGGAAGTATCATGGGACGGCGTTTTGTTTTCTTCCACACAAATTCGGAAAGTGCATCCTTTGTGGCAGATTTCAGCCTGCCCCAGTCCGTGATGCCTCTGTCCACCAAATCCTGGAGTACGCTGTCGACCACCTGTCTGGCTTCCTCCAAAAGTTCATCCGATTCCCTGACATAGACAAACCCTCTTGAGACAATGTCCGGCCCTGAGACGATTATCTCCCCGACCTTGTCAAGCGCCATCACAACGATAAGGATACCGTCCTCCGCCAAATGCTGCCTGTCACGCAATACAACATTGCCTACATCCCCGACGCCAAGACCGTCTACCAGAATGGAGCCGACCGGCACCTTTCCCGTCACCACCGCTTTTTCTTCGGAAAGCTCCAGCACATCTCCCGAGGACAGGATAAAGATATTTTCTTTATCAATTCCAAGCCCTTCCGCAATCTTTGCCTGTGCGCGAAGATGCTTATACTCGCCGTGCACCGGCACGGCATATTTAGGCTTTACCAATGTATACAGCAGCTTGATTTCCTCCTGACAGGCATGTCCGGATACATGAGTATCCTGAAAAATAACATCTGCACCCTTGCGGAACAGCTCGTTGATTACCTTGGTAATCGCCTTTTCATTGCCGGGTATGGGACTGGAAGAAAAGATAACCGTATCCCCCGGTCCGATGGTAATTTTTTTGTGCATGTTGGAAGCCATTCTGGAAAGCGCAGCCATGCTCTCTCCCTGACTTCCCGTCGTTATAATCACCTGCTGCTCATCCGGATAATTTTTCAACTGGTCCACATCTATCAGGGTAGCGTCCGGAATATGCAGATATCCCAGGCTGGAAGCCGTCTCTATAATATTGACCATGCTCCTGCCTTCCACCACTACTTTCCTGCCGAACTTATATGCCGTATTGATAATCTGCTGCACCCTGTCCACATTGGAGGCAAAGGTAGCCACAAAGATACGCGTGTTTTTATGGTCGGAAAACAGGGTGTCAAAGGTTTTACCCACTGTCTTTTCAGAAGGCGTAAAACCCGGGCGCTCCGCATTGGTAGAGTCACACATCAGCGCCAGTACGCCCCGCTTGCCGATTTCGGCAAATCTCTGCAAATCAATGGCGTCGCCAAACACCGGCGTATAATCCACCTTGAAGTCTCCCGTATGCACCACCGTGCCCGCCGGTGAATAAATGGCAAGGGCAGCGGCGTCTACAATACTATGGTTGGTTTTGATAAATTCAATCTTAAACTGCCCCAGATTGATGGTCTGCCCGAATTTTACAACCTTTCTCTTTGTGCTTTTTTCCAGACTATGCTCCTTAAGCTTGTTTTCGATAATTCCCATGGTAAGCTTCGTGGCATAGATGGGCACGTTCACCCTGCGAAGCACATAAGGCAGTGCGCCGATATGGTCTTCATGCCCATGGGTTATGACAAATCCCCTTACCTTGTCCAGATTCTCCTCCAGATAGGTAACATCCGGAATTACCAAATCAATTCCCAGCATATCGTCCGCCGGAAAGGAAAGACCGCAGTCTACCACAACAATACTGTCCTCGTACTCAAAGGCAGTAATGTTCATTCCAATCTGTTCCAGACCGCCTAAGGGAATCACCCGCAGTCTGGAACCATTCTTATTTTCTTTTCTTTTCAATCAGTTTACCTCCATTTATTTTATCACAATAAAGCGGTTCTGCCGTCTGCCGCCTTTTATTCTCACTCTAAATCAATGTCTCCCATCATGCTTCTGAAAACATCCGCAACTGCAGTAAGCTCTCCGTCATCCTCTACAATGGCATAGAGAGCTTCCCCGTCTCCATCCTGAGACAAATCCTTTAAAATCAACGCTTCTCCGTCCCCGTCTTCCACGTCTGTAACCAAAATATATGTTACGCCGCCTATCATGGTTTCTTCCAGTACATAAAAATCTACCGCTTCCTGTTTCTCGCCTTCGGGGTAAAATGTAATCTTGTCCAAATCCTGTTACCTCATATTCCGTCTGTCCAGATATCCCTGCAGAATAAAGCATGCCGCAATCCTGTCCACATGCTCCTTCCGGTTTTCCCTGCGGATTCCGGCTTCCATCATCGCCTTGTCAGCCGCCACCGTCGTCAGCCGTTCATCCCAGAGCACGACGGGAAGCCCCGTTCTGCGCTCCAGCTTTTCCTTAAACTCCGTCGTAAGCTCTGCCCGCTCTCCCTCGTCATTGTTCATATGCTTAGGGAGACCAAGCACAATCTCTTCCACCTCATACTCTACAATCAGCGCCTCGATACGGGCAAGCGTCTGCCTGAGCTTATTCTCTTCCTTGCGTCGGATAATTTCGATGCCCTGCGCCGTCAGAAGCAGCGCATCGCTAACCGCCACACCCACCGTCTTAGAGCCGAAATCCAGTCCCATAATCCGCATGTATCTTCTCCTCTGCCGCAGCCTATTTCCAATGGTTGTTCTTGATGTATTCCGTCAGAAGCTCCTCCACCAGTTCATCCCGCTCCACCTTCATGATCAGGCTCCGCGCACTCTTATGGCTTGTAATATATGTCGGATCGCCGCTCATAATGTATCCCACAATCTGATTCACCGGATTGTAACCCTTTTCCGTCAGCGCCTCGTAAACCGTGGACAGTACTACCTTCACTCCGGTTTCCGGCTCTGTCGCCACCCTGAAATATTGTGTATTCCCCAAATCCTGCATTCTAATCTCCATGCCTTTCCATAATATGTACCATTCGCGTAAAAACAACCGCCTGTTTTGTCATATTCATTCTTATCTTACCCCATATTTTTCTAAAATTCAAGCCGCTATTCCATCAGCATCAATTCGTCGTTTAAAAATCCCGTGATTCTCCCCTTTATGATGCGGTTAGAGAGCTTCTCTTCCGTGCATTTTGCTACGCGGATATATTGTCCGGTATGCCCTGCCTGATACTGTCTGCCGCCGATTTCCTTTGCATCCTCAAACAGCACCTCCGCCTCCTGTCCTATGTATGCGGTTCTGAATTCCCTTGACTGCCGTTTTTTTAATGCCAGCAGCCTGCCGCTGCGTTCTGCGCGTACACTGTCCGGCACCTTTCCGGAAAAGGCAGCGGCACGCGTTCCTTTTCTCTCAGAATATTTGAACACATGCATTTCAAACAATCCCAGTTTTTCCAGAAAGGCATAGGTAATCTCAAATTCCTCCTCCGTTTCCCCGGGAAAACCTGTGATAATATCCGTGGTGATAGCGGGACGGACATATGCGGCGCGTAAAAGCTCCACACATCTTAAGTATTCACCTGTGGTATAATGTCTATTCATCCGTTTTAGCGTTTCATCGCATCCACTCTGCAGGGAAAGATGAAAATGCGGGCAGATTTTGGGAAGTGCCTGCAGCCTGTCCACAAACTCTTTTGTCACAATCCTCGGCTCCAGCGAACCGAGACGGATGCGCTCTATGCCATCTATACCGTGAATATACTCCAAAAGCGCAGACAGCTTCGGACTGCCTCCAGAGTCCGCAAAATCGATTCCGTAGGAGCTGATGTGAATCCCCGTCAGAACAATCTCTTTATAACCCGCCTTTGCCAGCCCTTCCACTTCCTCCCTGATAGCCTCAGGACGGCGGCTGCGGACACGCCCTCTGGCAAAGGGAATGATACAGTAGGTACAAAACTGGTTGCAGCCATCCTGTATCTTGATGTATGCCCTTGTATGCTCCGCAGTGTGCTTCAGCGTCATTTCCTCATATGCACAGTCTGCATTGACGTCGATAATCCCCTTGCTTTTTATGGTTTCCGAAACCTGTCCTGCCTCGCGCTCCTTCAGAAAACGCTCCAGCAGCAAAACCACCTCTCCTTTTTTGTTGTTGCCTATCGCCAAATCCACACCTGCATCCCGCAGCAGCTTCTCCGTATCTGTCTGCACATAGCAGCCAACGGCAACTACCACCGCCTTCGGATTTCTGGTTTTTGCCTGATGCAGCATCTGTCTGCTCTTCCTATCCGCAATATGGGTGACAGTACAGGTATTTACAATATAAATGTCCGCCACTTCATCAAATGGTACAATGGCATAGCCCTTTTCTTGTAACATTTGTTGCATAACGTCCATCTCATAAGCATTCACCTTGCAGCCAAGGTTATGTAATGCTACACTTTTCATGTTATTCCTTTCGATTTTTGTTGCGTTTTATCATTGACTTTTCATCTTGAACCCCTTAATATGAAAGCTGAAGGTATGACACATCCAAGGAGGTAGTTATAAATGAAAACAGTTCAGATTTCTTTAAACTCCATTGACAAAGTAAAGTCTTTTGTTAATGATATCACCAGATTCGATTATGATTTTGACCTCGTATCAGGCAGATACGTAATCGATGCAAAGTCCATCATGGGCATCTTCAGCCTCGATTTATCCAAGCCTATCGACCTGAATATCCATGCCGAAGAAAATACCGAAGAAGTACTGGCATCCTTAAAGCCTTACTTAATCTAAGCAGCACAGCCCAGTTACGGTCAGACATAGAACACCCGGGATTTCCCATGGTGTTCTTTTTTTATCGGTCGTCACAATAATCGATTTCCTCTCTCAGTCGTCGCTCACAATAAGCAGCTCGTCCGTCTTTAATGCATTTTCCACGAGTTCGTCAATCTTTTCCGCAAGGTTTTCCTCATGTCGGCGGATTATACTCACATTGGGCTTCGTCACAGGATGCTTCGCCACAAATATCGTACAACAGTCCTCATAGGGCAGTATAGAGGTCTCGTAGGTTCCTATTTTCTCAGATACCTGCACAATCTCCTGCTTGTCAAAGCCAATCAGAGGACGGTAAACCGGCAGGGTACACACCTCGTTAGTCGCCGCCAGACTGTGCATGGTCTGGGAAGCCACCTGTCCTATGCTCTCACCTGTTATCAGCCCCAGACATTCTGTCTCCTGTGCGATGCGTTCTGCGATGCGCATCATATAACGCCGCATAATAATCGTAAGCTCCTCGTGAGGACATTTCTCATAGATATATAACTGGATATCCGTAAAGTTGATGATATGCAGATAAACCGGCCCCGCATAGCGGGATACGATTTTCGCCAAATCGATTACCTTCTGCTTTGCCCTCTCGCTGGTATAGGGCGGCGCATTAAAATATACCGCGTCAATTTTAACACCGCGCTTCGCTATCATGTAACCGGCAACCGGAGAGTCGATGCCGCCGGACAAGAGCAGCATTGCCTTGCCGCCCGTGCCCACAGGCATCCCTCCCGGTCCCGGAATGGTTTCGGAATAAATATAGATTTTTTCCCTGACTTCTATATTCAGCAGAATATCCGGCTTGTGCACATCGACATGCATGGAAGGATAAGCCGCCAAAACCGCCTCACCGACATCCGCATTGATTGTCATGGAATCCTTGGGATAGTTCTTCCGCGCCCGCCGTGCCTGAACCTTAAAGGTCTTATTTTTGTCAGGATAAACCTCAGCAATGTAGTCATTCACGTCCCTGCAGAGCTTCTCAAAGCCCTCGTCCTCCACATAAACCACAGGGCAGATTCCGGATATGCCGAACACTCTCTGCAGATGTGTAACCGTCTCTTCAAAATCAAATTCCGTCAGCGCATCCACATAGATTCGTCCCTGCGTTCTGCGCACCTGAAATTCACCCTCGCACTTCTTCAGGGCATACTTTATCTGTCCCGCCAGCGCCTCCTCAAACAAATATCTGTTTTTTCCTTTTACACCGATTTCGGCATATTTTATCAAAAAAGCCTTAAACATGTTTCACCTTTCCATCAGCCGTCACCGGCGCCTTCTTATGCATTTCTCGTATATTTGCGCAATAAAGGAATAATATCATACATTACCCGCAATGTATAGTCCAATTCTTCCTTTGTTGTAAAAACCGACATACTGAAACGAATGGTAGACTCCGCCGAGTCCTTATCCAGTCCGATTCCCTTAAGCGTTGCGGAAGCGCCGGTATGCGGCTTATTGGAAGAGCATGCGCTCCCTGCCGAAACATAAATGCCCTTATCCTCCAGCGCATGGAGCAGCACCTCGCTGCGGACGCCTCTCACCGTCGCGCTCACAATATGCGGCGCGCCCTCTTCGCCCGCAAATCCGTTAATCTGTATATTGCCGATTCTTCTGAGTTCTTCTGTCAAATATCCTTTCAGCTTATACAACTTTTCCGTATCCGCATCCAAATTTGCGTACAGCATTTTTGCCGCCTCTGCCATTCCTGCAATACCGGCTACATTTTCCGTGCCGGAGCGCAGATTTTTTTGCTGCCCTCCGCCATAAATAATATTGTGAATCTTAACCTTCCTCCCCACATACAAAAATCCCGTTCCCTTGGGCGCATGTATCTTATGTCCGCTGACTGACAGCAAATCAACGCCCATTCTCTTTGGATATATCCGGTATTTGCCGAAGCCTTGTACTGCATCCACATGAAAAAGCGTGTTGGGATTGATGCTCTTAATCAATTCTCCCGCCTCCGCAATCGGCTCCACTGTGCCGATTTCATTGTTTGTATGCATAATGGATACCAGAATGGTATCCGGCCTGATGGCTCTTCTCAGTTCACTTAAGGAAACCATGCCTTTTTTGTCCACTGGCAGATAGGTCACGGAAAAGCCCTGGTCCTCCAGATAATGCATGGGCTGTAAAACCGCCGGATGCTCTATCTGGGTCGTAATCAGATGACTGCCTGTACGATAGTTTGCCATTGCGCACCCTATCAGGGCCAGATTGTCAGCTTCCGTCCCGCCGGAGGTAAAGCAAATCTCCTGCTCGTCTGCCTTCAACAGTCTGGAAATCGTTTCTTTTGCGTTTCTTATATGACGCTCCGCCTGTACACCCTTTAAGTGCAGACTGGAAGGATTACCGTAATCTTCGCACATAATTTGTGTCACTAACTCTGCCACCTCAGGAAAGACCCGCGTCGTTGCAGAGTTATCCAAATACACTTCCATCGTGTTTCTCCTTTTTCTTCTATCTATAAACAATATATGCGCTTATTTTTCCAACTGATACATAATCCATGCCATCACGGTAAAACCTGCCGTCTCTGTCCTTAAAATGCGCTTTCCCAGTGTAATCGGCTGTATGCCGTATTCCTTCGCCCTGACAATTTCTTTTTCTTCAAATCCACCCTCCGGTCCGATAAAGACTGCAATATCTTTCCCTTCGCCGAGATTTGAAAAAATCTGCTTTGTGTTTTCCATTCCTTCCGCAAGCTCATAGGGAATCAGCTTTACATCCATCTCAGCCGCCTGTGCAAGCGCCTGTCCAAAGCTTACCGGCGGCGCCACCCTGGGGATAATACGGCGTCTGCTCTGCTTTGCGGCTGCTTCCGCAATAGACTGCCATCTTACCGTCTTCTGCAGCGCCTTCTTCGCATCCAGCCTTACCACCGAGCGCCCCGTTTCCACCGGAATAATTTCGTACACGCCAAGCTCCACCGCCTTCTGGATAATCAACTCCATCTTGTCCGCCTTCGGCAGACCCTGAAATAAGTATACCCGTGACGGAAGCTCAACGCCGTCTTCTTTGACAAAACGGAGCTCGCAGACCACTCTGTCCTCCTCTATGCGGACAATGCCGCAGCGGTACTCCCTGCCATCCTCGCCATTGCTGACAGAAAGCTCCTCTCCCGCCTTCATACGAAGTACATTTTTTATATGATTGACGTCGCTCCCCTCTATTATGACAGTTTTGTCATGTATCTGGGAAGCTTCTACAAAAAACTGATGCATAGTTTCCTCATTCTATATTCTGTCTTCCTGCTGTCGCTGTCTGCGCCCTGCCTTTTTGCCCTCTATACCGGCTTGCGTGCCGTAACGCTGACCCATTCCCCTTGATAAGTAATTTCAAGTACTTCCAGTCCAGCTTTTTTCACCGCTTCTGCCACAACCTCTTCTTTGTCGTCGATGATGCCGGAGGTGATATAAATGCCTCCTGCTTTCATCTGGCTGACAATGACAGGCGTAAGGGGTACCAGTACGTCTGCAAGGATATTTGCCACAACAATATCATAACAGCCATAACCCACTTCATCCTGTATGGCTTTTTCCGTGATAATATTCCCTGTCAGCATACGGAACTTCTCTTTATCAATGCCATTGCTTTCACAGTTCTGCCTGACTGCTTCCACCGCACAAGAATCCAAATCCGTTCCCACTGCCTTTTTCGCGCCGAATTTAAGCGCTAAGATGGACAAAATACCGCTTCCGGTTCCCACATCCAGCAGTACGGTATCCTCTGTTACATATTTTTTAAGCTGCCTGATGCACAGCTGCGTGGTCTCATGCATACCGGTTCCAAAAGCAGTTCCCGGGTCAATATGCAGCACCATTTTCTGCTCCGCAGCAGGCTCTGCCTCCTCCCATGAAGGAATTACCAGAATGTCATCTATATAAAACTGATGAAAGTATTGTTTCCAGTTATTAATCCAGTCGATATCATCGGTTTCACCCACCGTCACGGCGCCTTCCCCGATTTCGGCAAAAAGGCGGATATCGGAGAGCGCATCCTCCACATTGGCAAGAAGCGTCTCCCTGTTCGTGCTTTCGCCGTTTACCTGCAGGCTCCCGTCCTCATTTTCCTCCACGAAAAAATTCAGGTACGCAATGCCATCGTCCTCCTGCTGCTCGGGCATAATATCCACAAACATCTGCTCCTTTTCCCATGCGGAGAGCGGCACATGGTCTTCTATC
>CAMWUP010000002.1 GCA_947177465.1 uncultured Lachnospiraceae bacterium | reverse complement strand
ATCCTTCCCTCAGTCTGGCAGAAGAAGCCTTAAAGGATATTATTTACCCGGACAAGCCAAAGGAAATCACACCGCAGCTCATCATTAACGTTGTTTCTGAACATTTTGGAGTAAGCCCTGATGATATTACCTCCAAAAAGAGAAATTCAGAGTTTGTACAGCCCAGGCAAATCGTAATGTACCTTTGCAGAGAACTGACAGAAACATCTCTGCAAAGCATCAGCAAAATACTGGGAAAAAAGGACCATACTACGATTATTCACGGTGTAAACAAAATAACCGATGAAATAACCACCAATGAAGAGCTTAAAAATAAAATAGATATTATAAGGAAGAAACTAAATCCTTCCTGACTGACAGATTCATAAAGCTTCCGGTTTAAGATGTTTATAAAATGTGGGTAAACTGTTGATATCTGCTTAATATTGTGAATTACCTTTTTTTAACATTTTAAGACCTTAAAATGAATGTGAATAACTTTAAAGTTACCCATAAGTTATTCTTTGTTTTCAACAACGTTATACTATCATTTTAGGCTGAGAAATGCTATAATGGAAGAGGTTTTACACATTTCAACAAGCCTTATTAAGAATATTACTAAATTCTTTTATTATTATATACATATAAAAAAAGCCGTTCCATTTACTTTAACGAGAAGGGAGTTATTCACAATGAAATTAATTTGCTCTAAATCTGCTCTGCTTAACGGAGTACAAATTGTATCTAAGGCTGTTCCAAACAAAACGACTATGTCTATTTTGGAATGTATTTTGATAGATGCTTCAAAAGGAGAGATTAAGCTTACAGCCAATGATATGGAGCTTGGCATAGAAACAGTAATAGAAGGTGAGATTGCGGAAAAAGGCATTATTGCACTGGATGCTAAAATATTTCTCGAAATCGTGCGCAAGCTTCCTGACAGCGATATCGTAATAGAGACAGATTCCGGCTTTAAAACGACTATTACCTGCGAAAAAGCAAAATTCAATATTATAGGCAAGTCGGGTGAAGATTTTTCTTACCTGCCTGCCGTAGAGAGAAACGATTGTGTGATTGTATCACAGTTTACGTTAAAGGAAGTAGTAAGACAGACTATTTTTTCTATTGCCGATAATGACAATAATAAACTGATGACAGGCGAATTATTTGATATTAAGGGTTCTGAACTGAAGGTAGTTTCCTTGGACGGACATCGTATTTCTATTAGAAAAATAGAGTTAAAGGATTCATATGAGCCTAAGAAGGTAGTAGTTCCGGGCAAGACATTGAATGAAATAAGCAAAATTCTGCCGGGTGATACAGATAAAGACGTCAGCATATTCTTTACGCCAAAGCAGATTGTATTTGAATTTGACAGTACAACCGTAGTATCAAGGTTGATAGAAGGTGAATATTTCAAGATAGACCAGATGCTTTCCAGCGACTATGAGACAAAAGTAAGAATCAACAAAAAGGAACTTTTAAATTGTATAGACAGGGCGACTCTTCTCATCAAGGAAGGGGACAAGAAGCCTATTATTATCAATATAACGGATAATTCCATGGAGCTTAAAATTAACTCCATTATAGGAAGCATGAACGAAGATATCGATATTGAAAAGAGCGGTAAGGACATGATGATTGGCTTTAATCCCAAGTTCTTAATAGACGCTCTCCGCGTTATAGATGATGAAGAAATAGATATTTACCTTGTAAACCCGAAAGCGCCTTGTTTTATTAAGGAGCCTGATGAAAAATACATATATCTCATTCTTCCTGTTAATTTTACAACGGTTAATTAAATATTTTATTTTTAAGTGATTGAAAGGTATGGAAAAAAATGGAAATAATATATTTAAAAGACGATTTTATAAAGCTTGGGCAGGCTTTAAAAGCGGCAGGCTGCGTGGAATCAGGAGTAGAAGCTAAATTTGCCGTTCAGGATGGTCTTGTGAAGGTAAACGGAGAAGTGGATGAAAGGCGCGGAAGAAAGCTTTATGAAGGTGATGTTGTGGAATTTGACGGGCACAAAATAAAAGTGTGTAAAGGATAGAATCCATGATAATCAAAAGATTAGAATTGGCAGATTATAGAAATTATGAATCTCTGGATTTGCAGTTTGACAAGGGTACCAATATTCTATATGGGGATAATGCCCAGGGAAAAACCAATATTTTAGAGGCTATTTATGTAGCTGCCACAACAAAATCTCATAAAGGCAGTAAAGATAACGAAATAATCAATTTTGAAAAAGAGGAAGCCCATATTCGCACTTACCTTGAAAAAGATGCTGTTGAAACAAGAGTAGACATGCATCTTCGGAAAAGTAAATCAAAAGGAATTGCAATAGACGGACAGAAGATAAAAAAGGCTGCGGATTTACTTGGTCTGTGTAATGTTGTATTTTTTTCTCCCGAGGATTTAAATATTATCAAAAACGGTCCTGCAGAGAGAAGAAGATTTGTAGATATGGAGCTTTGCCAGCTGGACAGCTTTTATTTGTATAATTTGAATCATTACAACAAAATAGTAAATCAACGTAATAAGCTGTTAAAAGACATGTATATGAATCCTGATTTAAAGGATACTCTTACAATATGGGATTCCCAGCTTGTGTCTTTTGGCAGCAAAATTATTGAAAGAAGAAAAATTTTTACAGAGCAGCTTAATGAGATTATTTCTGAAATACATAGGAAGCTTTCCGGAGGAAAAGAAGAAATTTCAGTTTATTACAATCCTGACGTTTCCGCAAAGGATTTTGAGGTTAAGCTTAAAGTGAATCAGGAGAGGGATATCAAACTAAAACAAACTACAGTAGGTCCTCACAGAGATGATTTTTCTTTTATGATTGGAAAGCTGGACGTCAGGCGTTTTGGTTCTCAGGGACAGCAGAGAACGGCAGCATTGTCTTTAAAGCTTTCGGAAATAGAGCTTGTTAAAAAAATTGCAAAGGATTTTCCTGTACTTTTGCTGGATGATGTATTATCTGAGCTTGACAGTAACAGACAGAACTATCTTTTAAACAGTATAGGAGACATACAAACTATCATTACCTGTACCGGACTGGAAGAGTTTGTAAATAATAGATTTGAGATTAACAAGGTTTACAGGGTAAACAACGGTAAGGTAAGTTCGGAAAATTAGAAATTCGTTATGCGCAGAAAGCAGCGCGGAAATGAGGTAAAACATGAGTGAAGAAATCTTACAGAATACAGAAGTTGAAAATGAATATGGTGCAGATCAGATTCAAATTCTGGAAGGATTAGAAGCTGTAAGAAAAAGGCCCGGTATGTATATAGGCAGCACTTCATCAAGAGGTCTTCATCATCTTGTATATGAAATTGTAGACAATTCTGTAGATGAAGCGCTTGCAGGATATTGTGATACCATTGAAGTAACGATTAATCCCGACAATTCCGTGACTGTGCAGGATAATGGCAGGGGTATTCCCGTCGGTATTAATCAAAAAGCAGGTATTGCGGCAGTTGAAGTTGTTTTTACCATTCTGCATGCCGGCGGTAAATTCGGCGGTGGAGGATACAAGGTATCAGGAGGCTTGCATGGTGTGGGCGCTTCTGTTGTAAACGCTTTGTCAGACTGGCTCGAAGTAGAGATTTATCAGGAAGGTAAGGTTTATAAACAGAGATATGAAAAAGGGCATACCTGCTATTCTTTAAAGGAAATCGGAACCTGCCCATTGGAAAAAACAGGAACGAAGGTTATATTTAAACCGGATGCTTCTATTTTTCAGGAAACAACAGTATTTGATTTTGACATATTAAAAACAAGGCTGCGTGAGATGGCTTTTTTAACAAAAGGCTTGCGGATTATATTAAGGGATACCCGTATAGAAGAAGATAAAAAACCTGAAGAGGAAGCTATTGCAAAGCTTTTGGAGCGGGCAGAAGAGGATGCTTTACTCAGAAAGGAAGAAGAAGAATCTGAAAGACCTGCGGAAGAAAAGGATATGACAACTGCGGGGGCTGTGGAAGAATCAGAAACAGGCAAAAAGAAGAATCGAGTTTTGGAATTTTATTATGAGGGCGGCATTAAGGAGTTTGTCACTTACTTAAATAAAAGCAAGGAAGCGCTTTATGAACAAGTTCTGTATTTTGAGGGCAGCAAAAATAATGTTTATGTAGAGGTTGCATTCCAGCATAACGATTCTTATACAGAAAGTGTTTACAGCTTTGTCAATAATATTAATACACCTGAAGGAGGTACACACTTACAGGGATTTCGGAATGCCATAACCAAAACCTTTAATGATTATGCCAGAAATGCAAAGTTGTTAAAGGACAGCGAGGCAAATCTTTCAGGCGAAGATATCAGGGAAGGTCTGACTGCAATTATCAGCGTCAAAATAGAGGAACCACAGTTTGAGGGACAAACAAAGCAGAAGCTTGGTAATTCTGAAGCAAGAAGTGCAGTTGACAGCATTGTTTCCGAGCAGCTTACCTACTTTTTAGAGTTAAATCCCACAATAGCCAAAACAATCTGTGAAAAATCTATTTTAGCGCAGCGTGCAAGGGAAGCGGCAAGAAAAGCAAGGGATTTAACCAGAAGAAAAACGGCTTTGGAAGGAATGGCTTTACCCGGAAAATTGGCAGACTGTTCTGATAAAGACCCGAAAAACTGTGAAATTTACATTGTAGAGGGTGATTCTGCAGGCGGAAGCGCTAAAACAGCAAGGGCCCGTGCTACACAGGCAATTCTTCCTTTGCGCGGAAAGATTCTAAATGTAGAAAAAGCGAGGCTTGATAAAATTTATGCCAATGCTGAGATAAAGGCAATGATTACGGCATTTGGTACCGGAATACATGAAGATTTTGATATTACAAAGCTTCGGTATCATAAGATTATTTTAATGACGGACGCCGATGTGGACGGCGCTCATATCAGTACCTTGCTGCTTACTTTCCTTTACAGGTTTATGCCGCAGCTTATCAAGGAAGGACATGTTTATTTGGCACAGCCTCCTCTTTATAAGCTGGAAAAAAATAAAAAGGTATGGTATGCGTACAGCGATGAAGAACTGGATAAGATTCTGACAGAGGTAGGACGCGACCAGAATAACAAAATTCAGCGTTATAAAGGTTTGGGAGAGATGGATGCAGAACAGCTTTGGGAAACTACCATGGACCCTGAACGCCGTATTCTCCTGCAGGTTAATATTGATGAAGAGACAGAATCGGAAATTGATTTAACCTTCACTACGCTTATGGGAGATAAGGTAGAGCCGAGACGTGAATTTATTGAGGAAAATGCAAGGTTTGTAAAAAATCTTGATATTTAATGAGGAAAAAGAAATAGTATGGATGACAATATTTTTGACAAGCTTCAAAACGACGGTGAATATGATAAGGTTCATGTGGCAGACTTAAAGGAGACAATGGAAAGCTTCTACATAGATTATGCCATGAGCGTTATTGCATCCCGTGCTCTTCCTGATGTAAGAGACGGATTAAAGCCGGTGCAGAGACGTGTGCTTTATTCCATGATTGAATTAAACAATGGTCCCGACAAGCCGCATCGTAAAAGTGCCCGTATTGTCGGTGATACAATGGGTAAATATCATCCTCACGGTGACAGCTCTATTTACGGTGCACTGGTAAATATGGCGCAGGACTGGTCTACCCGTTATCCCCTTGTGGATGGTCACGGAAATTTCGGTTCTATGGACGGCGACGGCGCTGCAGCTATGCGTTATACAGAAGCAAGGCTTTCCAAAATTTCTATGGAGCTGCTTGCTGATATTAATAAAGATACGGTGGAATTTGTTCCCAACTTTGATGAAACCGAAAAAGAGCCATCCGTGCTTCCCAGCCGTTATCCCAATCTTTTAGTAAACGGGACGACCGGTATTGCAGTAGGTATGGCAACCAATATACCGCCTCATAATTTACGTGAGGTGATAAAAGCAGTCGTTAAAATTATAGATAATCATGTAGAAGAAAACAGAGATACTACTATAGAAGAGGTTCTTCAGATTGTCAAAGCACCTGATTTTCCGACAGGCGGTCTCATTTTAGGCACACGAGGAAGCGAGGAAGCGTATAGAACCGGAAGGGGAAAGGTTCGTGTCCGTGCAGTAACTGACATTGAAACGCTGCCAAACGGAAAAACGCAGATTGTTGCTACCGAGCTTCCTTATATGGTAAATAAGGCAAACTTGATTCAGAAGATAGCTGAGCTTGTAAAATTAAAGAAAATTGACGGTATCACGGATTTACGGGATGAATCTAACAGAGAAGGGGTTCGCGTCGTAATAGAACTGCGAAGAGACGCCAATGCCAACGTTATATTAAATCAATTGTATAAGCATACGCAGCTTCAGGATACCTTTGGCGTAATCATGCTTGCTTTGGTAAACAATGAGCCGAAGGTGATGAACCTTTTAGATATGTTGAAATATTATCTGGCTCACCAGAAGGATGTGGTAACCAGAAGAACAAAGTATGACTTAAACAAGGCAGAAGAAAGAGATCACATTTTACAAGGCTTGCTGAAAGCACTGGATTTTATAGACGAAGTGATATCCATTATCAGAAGCAGCCAGAATACGCAGATTGCAAAAGAGCGCCTGATTGCAAGATTTGAGCTTTCTGATGTGCAGGCGCAGGCTATTGTAGATATGCGTCTGCGTGCATTGACAGGTTTGGAAAGAGAAAAGCTTGAAGATGAACACAAAGAATTGCAGATTAAAATAAAGGAACTGAAAGCCATTCTTGCAGATGAAAAGCTTTTGTTAGGTGTAATAAAAACTGAAATTACAACTATATCTGATAAGTTCGGGGATGATAGAAGAAGTAAAATCGGTTATGATGAATTTGATATTTCAATGGAAGATTTGATTCCGAAGGATAATACCGTCATTGCCATGACGAGGCTTGGTTATATCAAGCGCATGACAGTGGATAATTTTAAATCCCAGAACCGGGGCGGTAAAGGAATTAAAGGGATGCAGACAATCGATGAGGATTATATTGAAGATCTTCTGATGACGACAACCCATCATTATCTGAATTTCTTTACCAATCAGGGACGTGTTTACCGGTTAAAGGCTTATGAAATACCGGAAGCAGGAAGAACTGCAAGAGGTACTGCAATCATAAACCTGCTGCAGCTTAATCCGGAAGAAAAAATAACGGCTATGATACCGATTCGGGATTACTGTGAAGAAAAAAATCTGTTTATGGTAACCAGAAAGGGTATTGTAAAGAAAACTTCTCTGATGGAATATAGTAATATCCGAAAAACAGGTCTTTCCGCCATGGTTTTAAAGGAAGACGATGAGTTGATTGAAGTAAAAACAACTGATAAAGACAGCGAAATCTTTCTTGTTACGAAACAAGGAATGTGTATCAGATTTAAAGAAACCGACGTGCGTGCAACAGGACGCAATACGATGGGTGTAATTGGTATGAATCTGTCGGACGGGGATGAAATAATCGGTATGCAGTTACAAAGTCAGGGAGACTCCCTGCTCATTGTATCCGAGCTTGGTCTTGGAAAGCGTACCTTCCTTGATGAATTTACAGTGCAGAGACGTGGCGGTAAGGGAGTAAAATGTTACAAAATTACTGAAAAGGCTGGCGATGTCGTAGGTGTCAAAGCGGTAAATGATGACCATGAGATTATGATGATTACAACAGAGGGTATTATCATTCAGCTCAGGGTACAGGATATCTCTAATCTGGGACGCATTACATCAGGCGTTAAGCTGATTAACCTTGACAAGGGTGTTAAGGTAGCGCAGATTGCAAAAGTCAGGGAAAGAGTTTCAGACGGTAATCAGGAATTTGAAAGCATAGAAGATGCTTTAGAGGAAATACCGGAAGAAACTACAATTTCAGAAGAAACTACAACAGAGGAAATGGAAGAAGAATAGTTTTTCCATAAAAAAACACCCAGATGAAAATGGGTGTTTTTTTTATGGAAAAGTCTGTAGCGTAATGTATTTCTACTTAATTTCCGTCATTTCATTATCCCCGGTATTTCTTACAGTTTCCCGCAAAGCGGCAATGGATTTTGTAAAACGATTATACGCATCATAAGCAAGATTAAACTGCTGCAGCGCTTCTTCTCTGTCTCCTTTATCCTTTGCATACCAGGAATCACAGGCATATTTATGAATATCTTCATGGTCTTTTACAACCTGTTTAAAGGCGGCAGAGCTTGTAATACGGCTGTTATTCTGATTTTCAATCCATTTTCCGAGCTTGCAGCCCTTTGGATTGTTTAATTGCTCTATCTTAAGATTTTCAAAATCTGCCAGATTGTTGTACACACGCCATGTAAAAATCAAATGGTCTACTTCAAATATAGTCAGCCAGTCTAAAGTGGACAGCAAAGAACTCTTTCTGGCCATATCGCTTCTTGACTTGTCCACATCGCGCGATATCTGATAGAGGTGTCCTCCTGTGATTACACATTCTTCCGACAAAGTTTTATAGCTGTCCGCTATGGAATCTATGGAAGAAACAAAGGAGTGCGTCAAGGAAGACTGTGTGTTGATTTCTTCATAGATACCGTCAATTTCATTGCTGATATCATTTAACTGCTCCTTAATCATGTCCATTTCCTTTACGGATTTATGTACACTTTCATTTCCTTCCTGAAGCTGTCTTGTGGTAGAATTGACTGCATCAGAAATGGCAGAAATTCCTTCCATTAGCTCCGCCACATATTTTACGACATCTTCTGCAGAGGAAGTGGTATTTGAGGAAAGGTCTTTTATCTGATTGGCAACAACTGCAAAGCCTTTGCCGGCTTCTCCTGCTCTTGCTGCTTCAATGGAAGCATTTAAAGCAAGTAATCCGCTTTTTTGCGCAATCTTCTTTACCATATCCAAAATTTCATTTATTTTAATTGCCTTTTCTTTGAAATTGGATATCTGGTCGTTTATTTTTAAAATTTGCTCTGAAGAGCCGTCCACAATGCGTATACTGGAATTCATATCCTCAATACAGTTGTAAGCGGTTTCAATAACACTGTGTGAATTTACCTGTATTTTTTCTACGGAAGATTGAATATTTTGAATAGAATCTCCTAAATCCTGACTGGAACCACGCATATCGTTGATAGCGGCAGTCTGTGAATTTACCTGTTCAATCATTTCCTTTACACAGGAGCTGTCTCCGATTTTTGTCATGGAATTGTTTAAACGCATGACAAAATTATTGTTGGATTTCAAAAAAGATAAAATAACGGCATTAAATTTTTCACCAAGCTCTTTGTTGTGGAAAGAGGTAATATCAATAGAGGAAGTGTCGCCTGCTATGACCTTTTCCATACATTCTATTAAAAGTGCATTGTCTTCTTCATAAAAGCTGTTCATATTTTTTTTACGGAACATAGGGCGCCCTCCTAATCTTGAATATGTAAAGTTAACTATGTTATAAAGAGATAATAGCACATTCTGTACAAATTTACTATATTTTTAAGAAAAATAATGTAAGCATTTACAAAATAAATTTATCGATTACTTCAACAAGTCCATCCTCATCATTGGATTTGGTTATATAGTCTGCAACTGCCTTTACTTCTTCTCTGGCATTTGCCATAGCAACGCCAATACCGGCGTACGCCACCATGGTTACATCATTATAACCGTCTCCGCAGCAGATAACATCTTCTTTTTTCAAACCCACTGTTTCCAGCATACGCTTTAAAGAGGAAGCTTTATCTATATTTTTAGGCATAATTTCAATAAAAAATGGTTCTGAGCGGTAGATGCTTAAAACACCTTCAAACTTTTCCTGAAGTATTGCTGTCAGCTTTTCCGCCTTTTCAGGAGGAGCCGTCATAAGGCATTTATTGACATCAAAATCAATGAAACGAAGAAAATCGTCCACTTCTCTGACAGGCATCCCATTGATACGGGCTTCCAACTCTATATATTCGTCAATTCCTGTTCCGGATACTACATAATCGCCGCAGTAAGTAATCAGGCCACAGTCATTTTCCTTGGCAAAATAATATATTTTAGGAAGAATGAAGCGGGGAATTGTCTGCTGGTATACAATGTCTCCCGTCCGGCAGTTGATAATCCTTGCACCATTAAAGGAAAGCAGATAACCGCCGTATTTTTCAAGCTCAAGTTCTTTGGCATACCGCATCATGCCCGGAGAAGGTCTTCCGGATGCAAGTATAATAATATGTCCCCGCTCCTGTATCATCATAAGACCTTTTTTTGTTTCCGGTGAAATCACCTTGTCTGAATTTGTAAGGGTACCGTCTATGTCAAGTACCAGTATTTTATTATGCATCATAATCCTCACATTCCGGCTGTTTTAATCTCTTAATAACCGCGTATTTTATAATTATCTTGAGTGTATCACAAATAACTCTATATAAAAAGCATTTATTTCTTTTTGTTGTTGTTGACATATTCAGACAAGTTGGTATAACATGAATATAACGTTAAAATGGTGGTAAAATCTATTTTTATGGAGGATTCGATATGTTTTGTAACCAATGTGGAAAGCCGCTTCCGGAAGGCGCTATGTTTTGTCCGGAATGTGGGGCAGCGCGGGAAAAAGAACCGGAAGCCGTAAAAGAAAATACAGAAATAAGAGAAGAACCGGTACAGGCTCCTGCACCGATACAGAATACTGTATTTAACCCGATTCCTGCAGAAAATAAAGAAAAACAGAAAAAGAAAGGTTTTCCTTTTAAAATTTTAGTTCCTGTTGCAGTTGTTTTTGCAGTATTGGTTGCCATATTGGTTATTTTCCTTACAGGCGGCAGGAATACAAATATGGATACCTATGCTGACAGGAAGGATTATATAGACTCTTATTGGAGCTTTGAAAAAGGGATGTATGAAGGAGAGCTCCCTTTTTTCAGAGGTCTGACGAATGGAGAAAGTTCCATTTTTGTCTATGCTGATGATACGTCTCTATACTATATGAAATCTGACTTAGAGCCTAAACTGATTGTAGAAGAATATGTTGCTACTTATGTTGTCAGTTATACGGGTGAATATATCGCTTATGTTCTGGCTGACAATATGATGGAAGGCGATTTATATTTGTATTGTGTCAAGGACGGCAAAATAACACAGGTTGATACAGATGTATTTCCCGGTTATATCTGTCTTTCTCCTGAGGGAAAAGCAATCGCTTATCTGAAAAATTATGAATCTTATACGGAAAATGACCTTTATATCGGTGGAATTGGCATCAAAAACCAAAAGGTGGACGACGATGGAAGTATGCCGGTTGCTATTTCTAATAACGGCAAAGTCTTCTATTATATAGATGACAGCAGTAAGCTTTATATCTACAATGGAAAGGATTCAGAAAAGGTTTCTTCCAGCGGATGCAGTAATTTCTGGGTAAATAAGGATGTATCTGAAATTTTATATACCAAAGACGGAAAGACTTACTATCATGTACCCAAAATGGAAGACCCTGTTAAAATTGCAGATGAGGAGTTATACAGTGTTGTCCTGCCTGAAAATGTAATTTCTTTTCAAGACATCCGTGTAGGCGCCACGATAGCCGGAGTTAAGTCCTTTAAGGGCGGTGTACTTGAACAGTCAGGCGGTTTATACTGGTTTAACGATAAGGGAACAGATACTGTAAAAATCTGTTCAACGCTTTATAATTATAAATTGTCGGGCGATGGTAAGTCCATATTGTTTATCAAGAGCGGCGATTTGTATAGGATTAAGAAAATCGGCGATAATATGGAGGCTGAACTGCTTTACGATGAGAAATATGTAGATTATATAGTGGCAAGCGATGATTTATCCAAAATTTATATTGTAGTAGAAGAAGAGCTTCTTTATTTAAAGGGTAAGAATAAGACGGAAAGAATTACAAATGATTTGTCTCAGGATGATTATTATTCTTATGTTGTCGCTTATAACGAAGATATGAAGAAGATATTTTTTATAGAAAACGATACGCTCTGTTATGCCGGTACAAATGCCAAGTCAAAAGTAAAGGTTATGGAGGATGTATATGCTGTGACAAGAATTTTGAATATGGTGGTCTTTATAAAAGATGACGATAACAAGGATGTTGGTTATTATATGAATGGTAAAGAGCCTGTGTGTATATATGAAGAATAAAAAACAGCCCGGATTTATAGATTCCGGGCTGTTTTACAGAAAGGCAGGATTATATGGATAACAAAGAAGAAATAAAGAAAGAAGCATATGCGGCGGCAAAGGAAATCCTCTCCATAGCAGGACTTAAAAAGGATTCGCTTTTTGTGGTCGGATGCTCCAGCAGCGAGGTGGGAGGCAGTCTGATAGGTTCTGCCTCCAGCTCTGAGATTGCTGACGCTATATTTCAGGGTATATACAGCGCAGTATCTGAAAAAGGCGTCTATCTGGCGGCACAGTGCTGCGAGCATTTAAACAGGGCATTGATTTTGGAAAAAGAAGCGGCAAAAAAATATGGTTATGAACTGGTGAATGTAATGCCGCAGCCAAAGGCAGGCGGTTCTTTTGCGACAGCGGCATGGAAGTATTTTAAGGAGCCGGCAGCAGTAGAGCATATAAAGGCGGACGCTGGAATGGATATCGGGGATACGCTTATTGGCATGCACCTGAAGGACGTGGCAGTACCTGTCAGGATTCAGACGAAAAAAATAGGAGAAGGGCATGTGGTATGCGCCAGAACCCGCGCAAAATTTATTGGTGGAGAACGGGCAGTTTACAATGAAGCATTATTATAAGGAAGAAAAAAATAAAATAGAAGCGCACAAGACCATTCTGCTTCCTGCAAAGGTAAAGTGCATTATTGATACCATACAGTCTGCCGGATTTGAAGCGTATGCGGTGGGAGGCTGTATACGGGACAGCATCCTTGACAGAAAGCCTGACGACTGGGATATTACAACCTCTGCAAAGCCGCAAGAAATAAAAGCGCTTTTTAAACGCACCATAGATACCGGTATCCAACACGGAACCGTAACGGTAATGCTGGAAAAAGAAGGCTTTGAGGTTACTACTTATCGTGTTGATGGTCAGTATGAGGATGGAAGGCATCCAAAAGAGGTATCCTTTACCGCCAGTCTGACAGAGGATTTAAAGAGGCGTGACTTTACCATAAATGCTATGGCGTTCAATGAAAGGGACGGATTGGTTGATATTTTCGGCGGTATGGAGGATTTAGAAAAAGGTGTTGTCCGCTGTGTAGGGAACCCCATGGAAAGATTTGGCGAGGATGCGCTCCGCATGATGCGTGCCGTCCGTTTTTCAGCCCAGTTGGGATATACGATAGAAGAATACACGAAAAAAGCAATGAAAGAGCTTGCGCCGACATTGCACCTGATAAGTGCAGAACGGATTCTGGTGGAATTGACAAAGCTTTTATTATCTCCGCATCCGGACTATCTCCGCACAGCATATGACGTTGGTATCACAAGTGTATTTTTTCCGGAATGGGACAAGGCAATGGAGACGCCGCAGAATCATCCGCACCACTGCTATAGCGTTGGAGAGCATATTTTACACTCCCTGACAGAAGCTCCGCCGGATAAGATTTTACGTTTTGCCATGCTTTTTCACGATATAGCAAAGCCTGTGTCATTAGAAATAGATGACGAAGGTGTCACACATTTTCATGGTCATGCCAAAATCGGAGAAGAAATGAGTCGCACCATTTTAAAACGTTTCCGCATGGACAATGACACGACAAATAAGGTATGCAGACTGGTTTTGTATCATGATTATATCAATGGTTTGACTCCCGATAACAAAATCGTGCGCCGCGCAATAAACAAAATCGGGGCGGATTTATTTCCTTCCCTGCTTTTGGTAAGCAGGGCTGATATACTGGCGCAGAGCAGCTATATGCGAAAGGAGAAGCTTGAAAATCTGAAGGCATGGGAGGATTGTTATCAGGAGATAATGCAGGCAGGAGAATGTGTTTCTTTAAAGGACCTTGCTATAAACGGAAAAGATTTGATAGACGCCGGTATCCGGCCCGGAAAAGAGCTTGGCGGTATTTTGGACAGCCTGCTTTCAGAAGTGTTGGAAAATCCTGAGAAAAACACAAGGGACTATCTGCTTTCCCGTGCACTTAAAACTGCTTCAGAACCTTAACATACTTTTTCATGATTTCTCATATGATAGTTTAGAACCTCAAAAAGAGGTGTAACTAACGTATGGGAGGAATCAGAGTGAACGACAGAGCCGTTGGTTTATTGGACCATTATGATATAGAAGTGCTTCATACCAGAAAAGGCAGAGGCGCTATTCTTTGTGATACAGACAAGGGATGTCTGATTTTTAAGGAATATACCGGAAATCCGGAAAAAATAAAGGTGCAGAACAGACTGTTGGAGCAGGTTCTTTCGTCAGAAACCATTCCCGTAGAGCAAATTCTGAAGACAAAAGAGGAAGAGCTTTTGACGGAAGATTTAGATGGAAAAAAATATATCCTTAAAACCTATTTTGAAAGCAGGGAATGTAATATCCATGATGTGGAAGAATGTGAAGAGGCAGTCAAAACTCTGGCAGGGCTTCACAAGGTTATGTGTCTTCCAAAAGAAGAAATCGACGCATATGGATTATCCGTCTTTTCGCTGGGCAGGGAATATGAGAAGCATAATAAAGAGCTAAAAAAGGTTTGGCGGTATCTTCGCGGAAAAAGCCAGAAATCCTTTTTTGAGACGACACTTCTGCAACGGTATGACTACTATCTTGCCCAGGCATTGGAAGTAACAGAGGATTGGAAGGCATTTGCAATAGACGCTGATTTGGAGTATATTAGAGAACAGGGAATGTTCTGCCACGGAGATTATCAGTATCATAATATCATCAGAACGGGAGACAGCTTTGCTATTATAAATTTTGAAAAGTGTCTGCCGGATAATCCCGTCAGGGATTTATATCTTTTTATGAGGAAGCTTTTGGAAAAAAGCAACTGGTCGCAAAAGCTCGGCGATAGTCTTTTGGAAGCATATAACAGCGTCCGCCCGTTGTCAGCTCGTTCCTTTGTGGAATTGTATTACAGATTTTCCTATCCGGAAAAATTCTGGAAGATTGTAAATTTTTATTTTAATTCGGGAAAAGCATGGATTCCTGACAGAAACTGTGAAAAACTGGATATACTGTCGGGACAGGAAAAGGAAAAACAGGCTTTTCTGGAAGCGGTGTTCAGGACGGTCTCACCGTAAATTTTATACAGGGATGTAAAGCAGCCGCATCAATATAGCGGTTAGAGGAAAGGCATGGCTATTTATATGAAGTACAGAAAAGAGAAAAGAAAGGGATTTGCCGTAGTCCTGGGGCTTCTTTGTATGCTTCTTGTGGCGGGCTGCTCTTTTAAAAAGAATCAAAAGGAGACAAATCCGGACAGTACGCAGGGCGCCGATACCGGATTTGTCCTCACCGGTCCCGGAAGCTTTGACTCGGCGGATACGGCTGTGGTCGTCAGGATTGACAAAGAAGAAGAGAAAATCACGTTTCTGAATCTGACAATAAACAGAAATTATACGCTGCAATATGACGGCACGACTGTTTTTTCTGATAAATACGGACAGTCCATGACATTGGAACAGATACGGGAAGGAGATATTGTAGACGTTACCTTTTTAAAGAGTAAAAAAAAGCTGGCAACGCTTACGATATCCGGCGATAGCTGGACCACTGCGGATATCAGCCGCTATCAGTTCAATGTGGTGAGTCATGACGTAAGTATCGGCAATGAGATTTATAAAGTAACCGAAAATACAAAGATTTTCTCCAATGGGGAGCAAATCGAAATGATGGATTTAAATAGTACGGATATTCTTACCTTTAACGGAATCGGAAATACGGTGCACAGCATCGTTGTGGAAAAAGGTCATGGTTATCTGCGTCTTAGCGGCGATGAGAACTTTATCGGCGGCTGGATTGAAGTCGGACAGAATATCATCTATCAGATTACGGAGGATATGCTGCTTACTGTTCCGGAGGGAAGCTATCAGGTGCTAATCAGCACAAGGGGCGGCGGCGGTACCAAAAGCGTTATTATAAACAGGAATACAGAGGTTACGCTGGATATCAGTGACTTGGAAATAGAAGCGCCGCAGTACGGACAAGTCTTGTTTGCGATGTCGCCTTCTTCCGCAAGCTTATATGTAGATGGAAATCTGGTGGATACCAGCCTTCCTGTTACTTTGGAATACGGTATTCACCAGTTGATGGCAAGAGCGGATGGTTACAGTACGGTTACCAGTTACTTGAAGGTTGCACAGGAATCTGCGGGCATTGACATTACGCTGGATTTGGAAGATGATGATGAGGAAGAAGAAGAGAATAGTGAGGAAACGGTATCCTCCGGCAACGGTACGACAACGGCAAGCTATTATCAGGTTTATATCGATGCGCCGGAAGGTGCTGAGGTTTATCTGGACGGCAACTATATCGGCATCTGTCCCATAAGCTTTAAAAAGGTAGAGGGTCCCCATGTCATTACCCTGCGCAGAACAGGCTATGAGACAAGGAGTTATACCATACAGGTGGACGGCGAAGACAAGGATATCAGTTATTCTTTTGCTGAGTTGTCGATAAACTGAAAGTATGCTGTTTTTTTGGCAGAACGAGAGGAAATTATGGCAGAGAAATATACGTATGAAGATTTTTTAAATATAATAAAAACCTTGCGGAGTGAAAACGGTTGTCCATGGGACAGGGAGCAGACACACGAAAGCCTGCGTCCCTGTATGATGGAGGAAGCGGCGGAGGCTGTGGCGGCAATCCGAATCTGGAAAGAGACAGGAAATGCGGAAAACCTGCGGGAGGAGCTTGGAGATGTTCTTTTACAGGTTGTTATGCATGCCCGTATTGCGGAAGAAGAAGGCATTTTTACAATGGCAGAGGTCGTCAATGAGATAGCGGAGAAAATGGTGCGCAGGCATCCGCATGTATTTGGGAATACAGAGGTGGAAGGCTCCGCACAGGTTCTGAAGAACTGGGAGGAAATCAAAAAGCAGGAAAAAGAGGGAAAGAGCTGGATAGAATCTCCGCTTCGGGAAATTCCGAGAGAGCTGCCGGCATTGACCAGAGCGCCAAAGGTAATAAAAAAAGCGGACAAGTATTACGGAAGAAAGCGAAACTGTCAAGATGATATTGCCGCTTTAAAAAAAGCCGTGGAAATATTGGAAAAATCGGATGAAAAGCAGATGGAGCAGTGTATGGAAAAGGAATTGGGCGATATTCTGATGGCTGTATCTGACCTTGCTTCTATATATAAAAATCCTTTGGAACAGCTTTTGACGGACAGAATTGACGATTTAATAGATAATTATGAAGGCGAAACGCCTTAAAATGCCCTAAAATAGGCAAAAAACCTTGACAAAAGAACAGAAAACAGATATATATATGTATAGACGTTTCAAGAAGGAACATCTAATGTAGTATACAAACTAGAAAACTCATTAAGAGGAGGAGTTCGTCATGAACAAAACAGAATTAGTAGCAGCAATGTCTGACAAGGCTGGTATTTCTAAAAAGGTTGCAGAAGAAGCTTTAGCAGCTTTTACAGAGGCAGTTACAGAAGAATTAAAGAAGGGTGGAAAGGTTCAGTTAGTTGGATTTGGTACTTTTGAAATTTCCGAAAGAAAAGCAAGAGACGGCAGAAATCCTCAGAACGGCGAGCCCATGAAGATTGCAGCTTCCAAGGCACCGAAGTTCAAAGCAGGAAAGGCTTTAAAGGACGCTGTAAACTAATCGGCTTGACTGCATAGAATGCAAACGGCACCAAAGTGCTTTAAGAGAACCTGATAACCGCAGGTTCTCTTTGTTTTAGGAGAATAAAATGAGACTTGATAAATATTTAAAGGTATCCCGACTGATTAAGCGCCGTACCGTGGCAAATGAAGCATGTGACGGGGGAAGGGTTATGATAAATGATAAACCCGCCAAGGCATCTGCATCTGTCAAGGCAGGCGATATTATCACCATTTCCTTCGGCAACAAAGAAGTAAAGGTAGAAGTACTGAGTGTACAGGAAACAGTGAGAAAAGAAGAGGCGAAGGAAATGTTCCGCTATATTTAAGTCATATTATAAAATATTCTCTAATATACTATTATAAAGTATGGCAGGGGGTATTTTCATGGAAGATTTAAACAGCACAGGCAAGCGGGTACATAAAATTATGCTGACGAATCGAAGGACATGTACCATAAACGGTGTAAGCGATGTACTTTCCTTTGATGTTCACGAGATTCTTCTGGAAACAGACCAGGGAATGTTGATGATTAAAGGAGACGAGCTTCATGTAAACCGGCTGACATTAGATAAGGGAGAAGTGGACATCGACGGAAAAATTGACAGTCTCACTTATTCGGAAAATGCAGGTTACGGCAGTAAAAGTGAATCCCTTCTGTCAAAATTATTTAAATAGAGGGGAATCCTTATGAGCAGTCCCGTTATCAGCGAAAACCTGTTTCTGCTCTATTCCTTTGGCATGGGAATTTTTATAACCTTCGTCTATGATATCTTTCGGATATGGAGAAGGGTTTTCAATCACAACCGCTTTTTTATATCTCTGGAAGATATTTTGTTCTGGCTGTTCAGCGCGATTAGTGTCTTCTATCTGATGCATGCACAAAGTAACGGCACGCTCAGATGGTTTGCTGTATTCGGCGCTTTGATTGGAATGTTGCTTTACAAAAAAACAATCAGTCCGTTTTATGTAAAGTGGTCTTCTTTCTTATTAAATAAGATAATAAAGCTGTTCAAGAAGCTTCTGTATATCGCAGGAAAGCCCTTTAAGCTTTTGGAAAAAAGAAGCAGGCAGACAGGAAAACGGGCAATAAGCGGAAGCAGGAGGGCAGCAGGCATGGTAAAAAAGAGGTTGACTGCTTTTGTAAAATTGCTTAAAATAACAGTAAGTAAACGTTAAAAGTCTGAAAACAGGCATATTAATACAGGAGAAGGATATGGCGGCAGGCAGGAGAAGAAGAACAGTTTACCGCAAGCGGCGCCAGAACAAATTCAGTATGTTTCTGGTAACGTTAGTTGTTGTGATGATACTGATAGTGGTAGCTGTCAAGCGAGTGGAAATTGAAGCCAAGATGGAAGTCAATCAGGCTAAAATCGAGCAGGTAAACGGGCAGATTGCCAGTGAAGAGGCAAGGGCTGAAGAGATAGAGCAGTATGAAAAATATACGCAGACAAAGGGATTTGTGGAAGAAATCGCACACGACAAGCTTGGTCTGGTGTATGAAGGTGAGATTATATTCAGAAAAGATAAATGATGCCGGAACCAAATCAAAGGTTCCGGCAATTTCTGTCGAAAAAAAAAGCCCCTTTTCCGTAAAAATTTGACAAAAAACAAGAGTGCCATTTTCTATAATGGATAAACGCAGTAATGTCGGGAAAGGGATGGTTATCGATATGAAAAAGTTATTCGATGGAAAGAAAACGGAGCAGGTTTTTCTGTTGTCTGAATATGGAAAGCAAAAGCTTTTGGGATATGCCGATTCCTTTAAAGAAATTGCAAAAGCTTTGGAGGAAGAATTTAAGTGGGAACAGGGAGAGCAGTCAAGACAAAGCAGGATTTATAATAGAAAGCTGTGGGAAAACCGTTGTATGCTGGCGGAGAATTTAAATGAAATGGCAGGCGTTATGGCGCAGGTGGCGGGCGAGGTTTTTTCGTACAAGCCTTTTCCGGAGCGTCATGCAAGACAGATAGTACAGGCACTTAGGACGGAGAGTATTTTGGTAAGTGATTTGTATTACATAGACAGAAGCGACGGCAGGACCATGATAAGCATTACTATGCTGACTGAGAAAAAGGGAGGAATTAGTGTAGAAAATGCATCGGACATGCTGTCCGTACTGATGGATATGAGGCTTGTACCATCCATGAATTGCTATTATTATATTGATGCTTCTCTGCGCAGTTATACCTTTATAGAGGAAGCCGGTTTTGTGGTTTTGACGGGAGCTGCAAAGGCAGTCAAGGAGACCGAGCCGAAATCAGGTGATAACTATGCTATTTTAGAATCTGAAAAGGGAAAAATGACGATGCTTTTGTCGGATGGCATGGGTTCGGGTGAGAAGGCTTCACAGGACAGTGAAGTGGTGCTTGATTTGATGGAAAAACTGATTGAAGCGGGTTACAGACCGGGAGCAGCAGCCAATCTGGTAAACAGTGCATTGATAACAGGCGGGGAAGAACAGAATATGTCCACATTGGATATTTGTGAAGTTGATTTGTATGACGGCGTCTGTGAATTTACAAAAATAGGGGCGGCAGCTTCCTTTATTAAGAGGGGTCATATGGTAGAGCAGATTTCCGGAGGCAGCCTGCCGCTTGGTATTTTCAAAGGAATTGAGAGCGACTGCATACGCCGCCGCCTTATGGACGGAGACTATGTTTTCCTGATGTCGGATGGCATTATAGACGCCATAGAAGACTGCGATTATAAGGAAGATATTTGTGAAATTCTTGGAAATCTGGAGCAGGAAAATCCAAAAGAACTGGCGGAAGCGCTTTTGCAGATTGTTTTAAGAAAGACGAAGGGTCATATTCGGGATGATATGACAATTCTGGTATTTGGACTGTGGGAAAATATATAAATTCTTGCATTTTTTTTGTAAAGCTACTATGATGAAGGTAATAGCAGCAGATTCTGGTGAGTAAGGGAAAATAAACGGATCATATGTTGAAGACAGTCAGTGCATATATTGAAAAATATAAGATGCTGCAAACAGGCGACACTGTTGTGGCAGGCGTATCGGGAGGGGCAGATTCTGTGTGCCTCCTTCTTATGTTGTCTGCCGTCAGGAAGGAAATTCCTTTTCAGCTTTTTGTGGTGCATGTCAATCACCTTATGCGCAAAGAGGCGGGCGGCGATGCAGAGTTTGTAAGCGAATTGTGCAAAAGATACCGGATTCCTTTTTTTCTTGTGGAAAAGGATGTACCTGCCATCGCTGCAGAGTGCAGAATTTCTACAGAGGAAGCAGGCAGGAAGGTGCGGTATGAAGCGTTTGAAGCAGTTTTGAAGCAGGAGGCGCCAAAGGCTTTGTCGGAAGGCAAAGCAAAAATAGCGGTGGCTCACAATTTAAACGACCGCGCAGAAACCATGTTGTTTCATCTGTTTCGAGGCAGCGGTCTAAACGGACTGTCAGGAATCCGTCCGGTAAGTGTAAGAAAAAGCGGTGTTACGGTGATACGTCCGCTCTTGTCGTCTTCCAGAAGGGATATTGAAGGTTTTTTAACAGGAATCGGAATGAGTTGGTGTATAGACCATACAAATGAAGAGGATACTTATACGAGGAATCGAATCCGGCACCATATTCTTCCTTTTGCTGAAAAGGAGATAGCGGATGGCGCTGTCGCCAATATGGGAAGGGCGGCTGATATTATGGAGGAGACACGGGATTTCGTACAGGGGGAGGCGCAAAGAGCCTATAGCGACTGCTTAATTTCATCAGACAATCCTTCCGCGGCAAAGATAAAGCTGTATGCGGCGCGTCTTGCCTCTTATCACCCTTTACTACAAAAACAGGTGATCCTGTCCTGTCTGGAAGAGCTTACGCCATCGAAACAGAATATTACGGCGGCCCACGTAAGCGCTGTGTGTTCCTTGTGCACTGCGGATAAAAACAGAGAATTTATGCTTCCCTGCCATATTATAGCCCGAAGAGAGTATGAAGCGCTGGTGATAGAAAAAAAAGAATCCGGCAGCAGTCCTTTACAAAAGCAGAACCGGCAGATTGATTTGCCTCTGCCGGATGAAATGCCCGTAGAGATTATACTGTCTGATACGGAAGTGATGGAAATTTCGGTTCTTTCCTGTGAAAATTCCATGAATATTCCCCAAAATCAGTATACGAAATGGTTTGATTATGATAAAATAGAAAAACCATTAAACATTCGTACCCGACAAACAGGGGATTATTTTACCTTCAATACTGCTTTGTCAAAAAAACTTCTTCAGGATTATATGATTGACAACAAAATTCCTAGACAGGAGAGAGACCATATCTGGCTTTTGGCGGAAGAGAAGCATATTCTTTGGGTGATAGGGTATCGCATCAGTACTTATTATAAAGTAGATGAAAACACAAGATATATTTTACAGGTACGATTTAGAGGAGGGCAATAGTATGTCAGAACATGTAAGGGTGCTTTTAACAGAAAAAGAAGTGGACGACAGAATACAGTCAATCGGAGACCAGATAAGTAAGGATTATGCCGGCAGGCAGGTACATCTGATATGCGTTTTAAAGGGAGGGAGCTTCTTTATGTGCGAGCTTGCCAAGCGCATCACGGTTCCGGTCTCCCTTGATTTTATGTCAGTATCCAGCTACGGCAGCGCAACCAAATCAAGCGGTGTGGTCAAGATAGTCAAGGATTTGGATGAATCTTTAAAGGATAAGCATGTGCTTGTGGTGGAGGATATTGTGGATTCCGGAAGGACACTGAGCTATCTGTTGGAGATGTTAAAGGACAGGGGACCCGCAAGTCTGCGTCTCTGCACCCTTCTCGATAAGCCTGACAGACGTGTGGTGGATATCAAGGTTGACTATACCGGATTTCAGATTCCGGATGAATTTGTAGTGGGATACGGTTTGGATTACGACCAGAGATACCGCAACCTTCCGTATATCGGAGTTGTGGAATTTGACAATTAGAAGAAAGGCGCTGTTTTGCGGAAGTAGGAGGAAATATTTTGAAGCATAGCACAAGAGGTTATAATCAATACTTTGTGATGATAATAATACTGCTTTTAGGGCTTGTGTTTATTAATTCCTGTCAAAAAAACAGGGTAGAATACACTAGAGCTGCCCTTATTCAGGATTTGGAGGCAGGCGAAGTCACAGAGGTAATGATTCATCAGAACAGAGAAACGCCGACGGGATATTTAGACGTTGAACTAAAAACAAAGGGTGACCGGACGCTTTATGCAACGGACGTGAAGGAGCTGGAGGAGCTGGTACGTGCCTATGGCGTGGAGCCGCAGGTGCTCGATGTGGAGCCGGAGCCCTGGTTTTTTACTTCCGTACTGCCGGTCCTGATTGTGGTCATTGTAGGCGTATTTATGTTTGTCATGATTAACGCCCAGAATGCGGGCGGCGGAAACAGCGGCAGGATGATGAATTTCGGAAAAAGCCGTGCAAGACTTTCCGTGGGAGGCGAGGGTAAAATCACCCTAAAGGATGTTGCAGGCCTTAAAGAAGAAAAGGAAGAATTGCAGGAGATTATCGACTTTTTAAAGGAACCCGGCAAGTTTACCCGGGTGGGAGCCAGAATTCCAAAGGGCGTTTTGCTTGAGGGACCTCCCGGCACCGGAAAGACATTGCTTGCCAAAGCGATAGCCGGTGAAGCAAACGTTCCGTTTTTCAGCATTTCCGGTTCGGATTTTGTGGAAATGTTTGTCGGTGTAGGCGCTTCCCGTGTCAGGGACTTGTTTGAGGATGCCAAAAAACATTCTCCCTGCATTGTATTTATTGATGAAATTGACGCTGTGGCAAGACGCCGCGGCACCGGTATGGGCGGCGGACATGATGAAAGGGAGCAGACCTTAAACCAGCTTCTGGTTGAAATGGACGGCTTCGGCGTCAATGAGGGAATTATCGTGATGGCAGCGACCAACCGTGTGGATATCTTAGACCCTGCAATCCTGCGTCCCGGACGTTTTGACAGAAAGGTAGCGGTGGGAGCGCCGGATGTAGGCGGCAGAGAGGATATACTCCGTGTACATGCCAGAAACAAACCGTTGAGCGATGACGTGGATTTGCGGCAGATAGCACAGACTACGGCAGGCTTTACAGGCGCAGATTTGGAAAACCTTCTGAATGAGGCGGCGATTAACGCGGCAAAGGAGAACCGTGTCTACATTGCGCAGGAGGACATTAAAAAAGCATTTATAAAAGTAGGAATCGGTACAGAAAAGAAAAGCCGGATTATTTCCGACAAGGAGAAAAAAATTACGGCATACCATGAAGCAGGTCATGCCATTCTCTTCCATGTGCTGCCCGATGTAGGACCTGTGTATACAGTCTCCATTATACCTACAGGCATAGGCGCAGCGGGATATACCATGCCTCTGCCCGAAAAAGATGAGATGTTTTTGACAAAGGGCAAGATGCTGCAGGATATCATGGTATCTTTGGGCGGGCGTATTGCCGAAGAAATTATTTTTGATGATATTACGACAGGCGCTTCCAGCGATATTCAGAAGGCGACGAAGGTAGCACGCAGGATGGTAACTCGTTTTGGTATGTCGCAGAACATCGGTGTAATTAATTATGATGAAAGCGACGACGAGGTGTTTATCGGGCGCGATTTGGCGCATACCCGTTCGCACAGCGAGGCGGTTGCCGGAGAAATTGACAAAGAAGTAAAAGCAATTATTGACGACTGTTACGCCAGGGCAAAAAACATTATTATGGAACATGAAGGCGTGCTTCATAAGGCAGCAGCATTGCTGTTAGAAAGAGAAAAAATCACCAGAACGGAATTTGAAGCGCTGTTTTAGTCATAATGCACAATTGTATTATATGCAAAATTACCAAAAACAAGGTAGTGAATTTGTAATATTTGTGAATTTTGAGAATAGACGCATTTCACAGGCTATGCTATTATACTACTTGTAACCCCCCCAATACATTATATAGTTTTTGCTATACCCCATAAGAAAGAAATACCTTCTCTAAAAAAGGACAGCCGCCGAGGCTGTCTTTTTTTTGCGGTTTTATGGAATTAGCCTTGCGCAGGAGATTTGAATATTATAAAATAGTAGGGGATATCAATAATTGTGAGGGTTTATCGATGGATTTAAATTTTTTAAGAAAAGTAGAGCAGAATCAATTATATATAGCATCTATGCGTCCGGTTTTAAATAAGCGTGCTCTTTTCAGTGATTCTACGGAGGAGTATGTGATTCCCTGTGAGCCGAATCCCTATGAAGAAATTACCATTCGTTTCCGAACAGGGAAAAATAATATCGACAGAGTATTTCTGATATGCAGGGGAGAGCGGCTTCTGATGCTGAAGGAGGAGTCCGACGATATATTTGATTTTTATGCAATTCGGATTCAGTTGGACAATGTAAAGATATCTTACCATTTTGAGATAAATGTCGGTAAGATTGTAGGCTTTTATGATATCAGGGGCTTAAATCAGGAAGTAAATGAATACTATGACTTTGTGGTTATCCCCGGTTTTAAGACACCCGACTGGGCGAAGGGCGCCGTGATGTACCAGATTTACATCGACCGCTTTTTTAACGGAGACAGAACCAATGATGTGGAAACCGGAGAATACTGTTACATCAACGAAAATGTTACAAGGGTAGAGGATTGGAATAAATATCCGGCACAGATGGGCGTCAGGGAATTTTATGGCGGAGATTTGCAGGGTGTTTTGGAGAAGATGGACTACCTGAAGGATTTGGGGATAGAGGTTATTTATTTCAATCCGTTGTTCGTTTCGCCCTCTAATCATAAATATGACATACAGGACTATGATTATATAGACCCGCATATCGGTAAGATAGTAGATGATGGGGGTGAGCTTCTTCCAAACGGGCAGAAAGAAAACCGCTTTGCTTCCAAGTATATCAGACGTGTGACGGGGAAAGCAAATCTGGAGGCGGCCAACGCGCTTTTTGCAAAGGTAGTGGATGAAGCCCACAAAAGAGGCATGAAGGTAATTCTCGACGGCGTATTTAATCATTGCGGTTCTTTCAATAAGTGGATGGACAGGGAACGCATCTATGAAAATGCAGAAGGCTATGAAAAGGGAGCTTATGTTTCCCAAAACAGCCCCTATCGCAATTATTTTTTGTTTCATGACCAGAACCGGTGGCCATACAATCCAAGCTATGACGGATGGTGGGGGCATGATACTTTGCCGAAGCTGAATTACGAAGGGTCAAAGGAGCTTTTTGACTACATTATGTATATTGCCAAAAAATGGGTTTCCCCGCCTTATAATGTAGACGGCTGGAGACTGGATGTAGCTGCGGACCTTGGTCTTTCGCCGGAGTACAATCACTATTTCTGGCGGGAATTCAGAAGGGCAGTTAAAGAAGCAAATCCCAACGCCATCATTTTGGCGGAGCATTATGGAGATACAAGAGAATGGCTGCAGGGTGACGAATGGGATTCTGTTATGAATTACGACGCATTTATGGAGCCGGTCACCTGGTTTTTGACAGGAATGGAAAAGCACAGTGACGATTTCAGACAGGACCTTTTAGGAAATGCAGAAAGCTTTTGGGGCGCTATGTGGCATCACAGCTCCAGTTTTTCCACACCGAGCTGGCAGGTAGCAATGAATCAGATTTCCAATCACGACCATTCCCGCTTTATGACCCGCACGAGCCATAAGGTAGGCAGGACCAACACATTGGGACCGGAAGCGGCGAATCATGGCAACAATCCTGCTGTATTTCGGGAAGCAGTAGTGATGCAGATGACATGGCCCGGAGCGCCGGCAGTATATTATGGGGATGAGGCAGGCGTCTGCGGGTTTACGGATCCGGACAACAGGCGTACTTATCCGTGGGGGCGTGAGGACAAGGAACTGATAGCTTTCCACAAAGAAATCATAAGTCTTCACAAGTCCTGTCCGGAGCTAAGAACCGGCTCACTGAAAGCTTTAGGCATGGACTACAATTATCTGGCATACGGACGTTTCAAGAAAGACAGCCAGGTCATTGTACTGATAAATAATAATGATTACGAATTGGAAAAAAGCGTAAGGGTATGGGAAGTAGGAGTTCCCAAGGAAGCCGTTATCATGAAAGTGTTTGAAACGACGGAAGCCGGTTACAACACTGAAAAATCAGAAATCCCTGTGCTTGCGGGAAAGGTTACGCTTAAGCTTCCCAAATTTTCGGCAACAGTGCTTCGGCACAGCAAATAAGCATATATGATGCGAGGAGAATAGCAAATGGCAAATGAATTTTATGCAAGAAAGGCACAGCACAAGGGAATAGAAGCAGTGGAGCTTGCCGCAGGGGGATATTATGCGGTAGTTGCGCCTCAGATTGGCAGCAATGTTCTGCGGCTTCGAAATAATGAAATGGGTATGGAAATTTTCCGTTACCGTGATGATGTAGGTATTGCGGAGATTATGAACGCGCCTGAAATCTGGGGGCTGCCTACGCTTTACCTGCCAAACCGCTTTGACGGCGGACTGCTGAAAACTTCTGACAGCGAATATCATCTTCCTGTAAACGAAGAGAACTTTGGCAATCATCTGCATGGTTTTCTGCAGAAGCGTGCGCACAAAATCAAGGCTCTTGCCGCCGAAGACGGGAAAGCTTATGTCACAACGGAATATGTCTATGACGAAGGCGACTTTTTCTTTGCCTGCTTTCCTGTAAAGTTTACGGCGGAGATTACCATCGAGCTTTCTGAAAACGGTATGCGCCATACGCTTTCCCTGACCAATCATTCTGACCAAATGATGCCGATTTCCGTTGCAACCCATACCACCATTAATACGCCCTTTGTTGACGGCGGCAGAGAGGAGAACATCCGCCTGCAGGTTCCCGCAGTAAAGAGAATCAGCTTTAACAAACAGCGCTGGCTTCCGGATGGTGAGCAATGTGAGCTGGATTGTGACGATATGGAATATGTAAACGGCACGAGATGCCCTGTACTCCGCGAGAGCTTCAATGA
>CAMWUP010000001.1 GCA_947177465.1 uncultured Lachnospiraceae bacterium | reverse complement strand
AAAGGTGCTTTCCTATTTCTTCTATTCTTTTTCCTACAAAAACTTTACCCTAGCTTCTCTTTAGAGTTCCCATCTTGCAACTTTTTCAACTTTTATTGCTTTTTAATCCATTGTAATATCCATGCCCAAAATTTATAATACTACCATACATACAAAATCTCACAGGGCAGGCGTAAATACTTTTCTCATTGACTTTATACCTGCCAAAACAAAAAACGGAGTATTATCATGAAGGAACTAAACATTGGGGCAAATCTAATCAAAAACCGCCGCAAACGTGGCATCACGCAGGAAGCACTGGCGGAATACATGGGCGTTTCCAAGGCTTCCGTCTCCAAATGGGAAACCGGCACCACCTATCCCGATATTACGCTACTGCCACGGCTTGCCACTTTTTTTAATATCAGCATCGACGATTTGATTGGCTATGAGCCGCAGATGACAAAGAAGGATATCCGCCGCCTTTACCGGCAGCTATGCCGTGATTTTTCTGAAAAACCTTTTGAAGAGGTTATGGGGCATTGCCGTGAAATTGTAATGAAATACTTTGCCTGCGCTCCGCTTCTGTTTCAGATTGGCAGTCTCTATGTGAACCATTCCATGCTGGCAGGCTCGCCCGAAGCGTTTTCCCATACACTAGAAGAAGCTATCGAGCTTTTTATCCGCGTCAGAGAGGAAAGTCAGGATGTCATATTACAGACACAGGCGATGAACATGAAAGCTTTCTGTCTGGTTCAGCTTGGACGAAGCGACGAGGTTCTCTCACTGCTCTCCACGCATACAGCGCTTACGATGTCGCCGGAGCCGCTGCTAGCGTCTGCTTTTCAGATGAAAGGAAATCTGACAGAGGCAAAGCGTACGCTGCAGGCAGGTATTTACCAGTCCCTCCTCTCTTTGATTAATCTGATGCTCCCTTATATGGGGCTGTGCGGAGAGGATACTGCTTCCTTTAAAGAATCCCACAGGCGCATACTTGCCACTGCGGAAATCTTTGAATTGAAAACTCTGCATCCCAGCATTTTGTTGTCGGCATACATTTACCTTGCGCAGGAATTTGCAAAGCAGGGAAATGAAGAACAGACGTTTGTCATGTTGGAGCGCTACACTGAACTGGTTTTGTCCGATATTTATCCGCTGAAGCTTCATGGGGATTCCTATTTCAATCTTCTCGACGGCTGGCTGGAGGATAACCTTGCTCTGGGAAGCGATTTGCCCAGAGATGAATCCATCGTCCGAAAAAGCATGATAGATTCCATTGCAGACAACCCCGTTTTTGCCCCTTTTGCAAATCATGCGCAATTCCAGACTATCCTTCGCCGGCTTAGAAACGGCTCTCGATAAATCGTTGTAAAAAGGAGATTATTATGAATGCAGTCACCTTGAATACTTTATCCAAAATCTATACCGGCGGCAAAAAAGCCGTCGATTCCGTAACCTTAAGCCTGTCGCAGGGCGAAGTGTTCGGCTTTTTAGGTCCCAACGGAGCAGGCAAAACCACCACCGTAAAACTGCTCAACGGCATGTTATCCCCCACAGAAGGCGCTTTAAGCGTATTTGGAATTGACCCTTCCCAAAATCCGGAAAAAGTGCACGCCCTCGCCGGTGTCGTCACGGAACATGCACAGATGTATGATAACCTGACCGGCATCCAGAACCTTGTATTTTACGGCTCCGTATTCGGACTCAGCAAGACTGACAGTGAGAAATACGGTCTGGAGCTATTAAGACAGCTGGAGCTTACCGACGCAAAAGACAAGAAGCTTGCCGCCTATTCAACCGGTATGCGGCAGCGCCTTTCTCTTGCACGCGCTTTGATTCATCGTCCACAGATTCTGTTTTTAGACGAACCCACATCCGGTCTTGATCCGGAAAGTGCGCAGAATGTCCATTCCATGATACGTCGTCTGGCTGCCGAAAACGGCATCACCGTTTTTCTCTGCACCCATCAGCTCCGTTATGCACAAGAGGTCTGCACCCGCTATGGTCTTATGGCGCAGGGACGGCTTCTTGCAGAAGGAACACTCGATGCGCTGCGCTGCAGAATATGCTCCGGCATGACAATGAAACTAAAGGCCAAAAACCTTCCTGCCGATCTTGTCTGCCAACAGACAGACGACCTTACCTTCAAACTCCCAATCAATTCTGAGGAGGAAATTCCGCAGTTCGTCCGCAAAATCACCGACGCAGGGGGGCAAATTTATCACATTTCCGCCGAATTGCCGTCTCTGGAAGATATTTATTTTACCCTTACTGAAAGCTTTAAGTCCCCCGAAGCGGACAAAGAAGCATAAGCCGGAAATAAATTTCCTAATATTGATTCGTATGCGTGCCAAAGCACGCAAGGAGGTAAAAAGTGAAAAATCAAATAACTGCCATTATCAAAAAGGATATACTGGGAATCATCTCTAATCGACGGATGTTTGCCATTCTGCTGGTCGTTCCCATCGTTCTGACAGTCTTCATTCCCACTATGTTTATTCTTATAGTCCGTTTTGCCCCGGCGGAAGCTGCCGACTTTCAAAAACTACTTGCCATGCTTCCTCTGCCGGAGCAGGCGGAAGCTTCTTCCGAAAGCATACTTCGCCTCGTATTAAACAACATACTGCCTATATTTTTCATGATGATTCCCATCATGGCGGCATCGGTTATGGCAGCATGTTCCTTTGTGGGGGAAAAAGAAAAAAAGACGCTGGAAACGCTCTTATACTGCCCTTTGTCCTTAAAACAAATTTTCCGTGCCAAGGTACTGGCGGCTTTCCTGCTCAGTATGCTTGTCTCCGCCATTTCCTTCGTCGTAATGTTCGTCGTACTGGAAACAGAAATCTGTCTTCTGGCAGGCTTCTTTCTTCTGCCGGACGCCAAATGGCTGCTCGTCCTGGTGTTGGTCGCACCTGCCATTTCACTGATTGCCATCACACTGATTGTCAAAGCCTCCGCCAAGGCACAGAGCGTAGAGGACGCGCAGCAGGGCGCTGTTTTCCTCATATTTCCCATTATTATGCTGCTGGTAGGACAGTTTACCGGCGTTTTGCTGATAAACGCAGGGATTCTGCTTGCCCTCGGCATTGTATGCGCTCTCCTTGCCGTACTGCTGTTGAAACAGTCAATGTCACATTTTAAATACGAGACGCTTTTAAAGTAGCAGTTTCATTCTGCCGGTTTAATCTACTGGTTGAAGATGTATTTAACTTGGAAGAGCACTGACCGGATGGTGTTGGTGCTCTCCCACCTTTCCATTATGAAGATTTCTTATTCGAATTCTTTTTATCATTAGTCAAAAGTCTATATATGAAACATGGCGCAAACATAAATCCCAACATTGCTATCAGTACTCCAAACACAACAAATAAACTTGAGTCAATAACCCAAAAACTTGGCTTTAATATAATCAACATAATTCCAATCGCCAAACCGCCGAAGGACATTAACCCTAATATTACCTCATCCCAATATGTACTCTTATCATTCTTTACAATACTAAACTTCATTTATTATCATTACCTCCTACGCATCTGCTAAGTCTTTAATTATTCCACAACATTTATAGCTATTCAGTCGACCATACTCTATATCAACCTCCTTCTCTTTTGCAAGTTGAATAATATGCTCTAACTCAATGGAATCTTTATAGTCCTCGGCAATTAATACCTTCGACGGAACTCTTCGTAACAATACTCTTGTTGTTTCACCAATCCCTGGTTTTATTAAATTCACGTTGATAATATGATATATATTCTTAAGTCTTTCAACTTCATTAATTCCACTTTTATCAACAGTATGCTCAATACTAACCAAATCATATTTGAAACACTTTTCTATCATACCAATAAACTCATATGTTCTATCTTCGTTACGCAATTCTGAATAGAAAGCTGCTCCATGAAAATCTGTTTCTTCTATAATATCTTTTCTTAAAAAGGTTCTGCTTATCAATCCAGAAATGGTACTATTCAGGCATGAACTTGGAATAAGTATATCTTCATGTGTTCCGCACAAAGCAGTAACTTTAGCAGGATCTGCCAAAACCGCAAGAGAACTATCCACATTTGGAAAATCTTTCAAAGCATTTACTAATTCATTAAAGATAGCTCCCTTCCCCACCCATCCATCTACAAATTGCAAATCTGTACCAGAATGTCTCTCTAATATGTAATTCATTGCATTTTTATCAATGCCTCTATTTCTAATAATCGAAATAGAATAATGAGCAACGTCAATATTATATTTGTTTCTCAGATAACGCTTAATCAGCACTCCTATTGATGTTCCTGCCCTTGCAAGCGAGATTATTGCAACCTTCTGCCCTTTGTTCCTATATATATCCTCAGCAACCCTTGCTACTGCATCAGCAGTAGATTGGGCAAATATACTTAACCCTTTGTTGTATATTTCTATGTACTTCTCTGATGGCTTATATTCCATCGGCAACATCTCACAATAATGAGTTCCTGCTTGTATTAACTTCTCCCGTTCTTTGGCTTCTAACGGCTCAACCAAACCGGATATATCCTTTAGTAGTAAAGTTACATCCTCTTCGTTATATGTACTTCTCATTTTAAACGCTCCATTGATATACAGAGATATCGTTATTTCCTACCTTCTCCAAAGCCGACATCAGACTTCTTAAACCTTTATACGATGTCAGCTCTGAATCTGTCACAATTATCACCTTATCATATTTCTTCAAATTATATATATATGTTACACGCGCATCGTCATACACGCTTATAAGTTTGTGACGATTGTGCAGCGGATACTCTTCATTACTAAATGCCATAATCGGACTTCGAGTTGTAGAATGTGTTCTTATCTCTTTACACACCCTTCTTTCCTGTAAATATCCTGCCAGTTCAATCGCCGGATACATAAACTCCTCCGTTCCAACTACCAAGATTTCATCAAATATATTATTTTTAAATTCTTTCTCATATATATATGTGCAGAAATGATTTGTTCGCATAATAAAGTCGTCAACTTTGCACGTTTTTCTTGGATTTACTCCTCCAACAACTTTATTTATATTAAATAAATTATTATATGAATCTTCAAGGCAACTTTGCATACATGCATCTTTATCTTCATATGCATTAATCGTTTCTGCTTTATATTCAAATGATATCTTTCTGAGGAAAAAGCAATCTATACCCTCGCTATATAACTCCCGAACCCTTTTATTTGACATGCTGTTTAATATAGCGGCAATCGAGTAACATATTTTTTTCTTCGGAAATTTAGATTTAATCTCTGCTATCAATTTACAAATCGTATTTCCTGTAGTTACCTCATCTTCCACAAACACAATTCTATCAACCATAAATAGATAGTCGTCAAACCATTTTGCATCTATTTTTTGTTCCGTAGCATGACTATGTGATTCAGTAAAATACAGGTATTCTTCACCCTCTATTTCTTTCTCTCTAGTTGTATTTTCGATGTACACAGCGTTATCCAAAAAACTTGCAACATACGCTGCTATTGCTGTCGCAGTTTCAGCAAATCCTATAATAAACAGTTTTTCTTTTGAATATCGTTTTGCCACTTCACCAGCAAGGGCTTTACACATTTCTTTTGTGTGACAAGGATTCACAGGAATATGTTTTCCTTGTAAAGGATTCACATAAAGATATGACCTTTTTGAATTGTTTTCTCTCTTTGCCAAATTTACTAGTTGCTCAATCTCAAACATCACACACTCTCATTTCTATTAGTTTATTCCATATACTTCTGCCAATATAAGTGTTTTTGCCGCCCAGTTTCCATGTGTCTTCAATTCATTCATTCGCTCTCCGCCAAAGCTTTTTGACACACACATAGAATTTTTATCATCCCAATTCATAATCGCTTTGGCATCCTCATAATCCTTTCGAGATACTTTAAGTGCTTCATTAACAACCGCAATTTGTTTTGGATGTATAACTGTTTTTCCCACAAAACCATTTAATCTGTCTAAAGCTAATTCCTTAATTAAACCTTCTTTCCATTCATTGTTATCACTGGAAAAGAATTCCCATACCGGTCCTGACAGAATGTATTCCCTATAAAATACAGTCAGGATATCTCCCAGCAGATTAGCAATTGGTTTTATATCATATATACTTTGATCGTAATGCCTTCTGGCTGCAAATTCATTACTGAAATCATTACCACCGACTCTAACGTTAAGAACATATTCTTTTACCTCGTCAACATGCTCTTTAATCTGAAGTAATATTTCTTTTCTTGTAGCATAGTCAATAATATCCTTACTCTCTAAAATAGGCATCATATAATACACTCTATCACTGGACATATTAATATTTTTCATAATATCGTTGTAACTCTTAGCATTGTCCAATGAATACTTAGGAAATATAAATCCCGTCAAAATCTCCGTTGAATCATTCAACATGTTCATTAGTCTAAGTATTTGTTCCGGCTCTCTCACTCTGATAAATATCATAGGCAAATAGAACTCTTTCGTCTTACAAGCACAGTGTATCTGTCTTAATGTATCAACTAATTGCCTTTCTGCAGCATCTACTGCAGCATCCGATACTGTATCTTCCAAACAAAATGCCATTGAATATTTATTACCGAATTTTTCATTCACAATTGATTTTACAACAGTATCATTTAACGCAGGGGCGTAGAGCAAAGCCCCTACCTCATAGCATTCTTTTTTTAAGTTCATAATTTGTTCTCCTCAATAATAATCTTTAATCGCTCGCATATATCATCTGAAATGATTTGATTATCTCCCATTGCATATTTCTTTGAATCTGAACATAATCGGCCCAATAAAGTGTTGGGACACATACATACGTTTGTAGCTTCAAGCATGGATATATCAAATTCACTGTCGCCAGACGAAACCGTTTTAGTTATTCCATATCTATTGCAATAACGATGTACTGCACTTCCTTTATTCATTTCAGAAGGCACAATATATACCTTTCTCTTATCAAATCCTATGTATACTTTCTGTTCCGCATATTTGCTGCGAAGTATATTTGCAGCTTCTATTGGTTTATCCGTTTTGAAATACAGCATTATCCCTTCAACATTAGTGACGTTATATTCAGATAAATCCTTTTGAATCTTTGATACAGCATGGATTCCTTCTTGCGCAATCACCTTCGTTTCGTTAGTCCATTCTTCGTCAGGATTTCCATCTTCCAATAAAACAGCCCCATTACAGACCAGTGCATGTCTAACCTTAATTTCTTTCCCAAATACGAACAGTCTTTTATATTGTTCTACACTCCTTGTCGTTATAGGAATAAACTGAATGTTGTTACCACACATAAAGTTATAAGTCTTTTGTGTCATATAACTTTGCTCTTTTCCTCTCAAATACTCTACAAGTACTTTTTTTTGGGTAAACGAGGTTCTATGAGAATAAATCAATGTATTATCTAAATCTGTGAACCATGTATACATTATTTATCTTCTCCTTCTTGCCATTCCAATCAATCGCAGCAATCTTATGTTCCTTGCAAAGGAATATTATGTTTAACCAAATCTATTTTCATCTTCTCTTTAGGCACAAATACAATTTTAGCGATGTTATGTATTTCATTAAACATCAATGCAAAAGGCTTAATATTACCTTTTGTGAACATTACATGCATTAATGCTGTAACCGTTTTCTCTTTCAATTCATCCGCCAACTGAAATTCACCTTTATCTTTACTTGCCCGAAACATTATCTCCTTCGCATTAAAGCGGGTAAATATTAATTCCACCAATTCCGAGTATGTACTCACAAAGCTCTTTGTGCTATAAAAGTAATTCAGCCTCGTAGAATTACATATTGGAAGATTATCCTCAAGGGGCTGATGATCCAATAGAATATCCTTCGTCGTTACGTTAAAATAATCGTAACTAATATGACGAATATCTGTATCATATAAATTATCCCATGTAACATCTACATGATATGACTCATTACCAATCTTAACTAAATTCCATGCATGGTAATCGTCGCCACTAAAATCTCCTTCTTTATTTACTTTCCCCAACACAACAATACACTTTATTCCAAACTCATTGCATAACAGTTTAAACGCTTTTGCAATCCCTTCGCATACTGCTTTATTTTCCAGAAATGCACCCACTATGGAATGTGCGTTAAAACAATCTGTCTTTTTCAATGCATCGTAATCATACGCTACGCTTTTTACTACGGTATCATGTAAGTATTTTTCGAGTCTAAATTCATTTGAACGCATTGTTTGTGCTTTCACAGCAACTTTATTAACAATCCTATGAATATCATTTGTAATCGTCGTTATCTCTCTATTTGCAAACAAATACTCCGGTAACAGAATCCAATATCCCGGTTCTCCGGTCATTTTAATAACTGTTTGGTTAATATAAAAAAATAATGGATTGTCGTACAGCACTTTAAGATATATTTCCTGCACTTGTTCAGGGCGAAGGTATAACGATACTACAATGTTAAAAGCGCGCATTTTCAACCCATCATACACCATTTTATATGCTTTCTTCTCTTCCATTGACATTATCCCATAGTAATATCTCTCGTTTTTCAAATTACCTCACACTCCCATTTCGTTTATCCATTTCCAGTAGCAATAAACCTTGATAAACTCCTGCTGAATCCCTGATTGACTCTCGATTGAGAACATTTCTTATATATTGGTAAATTTAATTCCTCTGGAACGACAATACGTTTCCATATAGGGATTATTTTTTATTAATATCACAACACCTTCGCAACCGGCAAAAGCTCCATCACCCACAAACGCTATATTTTCTTGTACTGTTATCGTTTTCAATTTATTGCAATTGGTAAATGCCAAATTGCCAATCTTTCTAACATTCTTTGGAATACTGATAGTTTCTAATGAGATACAATTGTAAAATGCAGAATCGCCTATTTCCTGAATATTTACAGACAACATTACACTTCGCATTTTTTCACAATATTGAAATGCTCTATCGCCTATAATTTCTACATTTCCTGGCAACATTATATTTTCTATATTGGTGCAATATTCAAACGCCCTATTTCCCACTATTTTTAAAGAACTGTTAAATGTAATTGTTTGAATGTTTTGTGCGCAGCTAAATGCCTGCATTCCGATTTCTTTCACAGTATCTTCCAAATAATAACCAATATCTTTCTTTCCCTGCGGATACTTTACAAGTATCGAAGCAGCTCTATTATGCAAAACACCGTCATATACCTTAAAATTTGTGTTCTTTGAATCTACTTCGAACCTTTCTAAATTTTGTGTCAAAAAGAAAGCATTTTCTTCTATGTATTCAACCGATGTTGGAATACCTATGCATTTTACCGGACAACGGTCGAAAGCTTTCTTGCATATCGTTAATACACCATTAACTATATTTACTTTTTCTTTGCTGGCGTCATTTTCAACTCTCAATGCTTTTTTATTAATCTTGTCAATCAATACGCCTTCTATCACTCTATAATATTGACCATCAGCAATTTCTATTTTCGTAAGAGAGCTGCATCCTTCAAAAGCACATATTCCTATACTCTTTATCTCTCTTGGTAATGTAATACTGCTCAGATTAATACAATTCAAAAATGCTTTGGGATATACAGCTCTAACATTCTTTGGCAATACCAAATGCTTAATACTCGAATTTGCCGCAAACGCTTTATATCCAATGGCAGCGCTATCCTTTAATGCATACTGAATTGCGTCTTCTGAGGTAACTCTATCCTCTTTTGTCAGTATTTTCTCAGTGCTATTTGATACTTTTCCCGCCAAATCATGCTGTTCTTCAACTGCCTGGTCATTGATATCAACACCAAATTTTATACCTATTGCAGTTGCTAAAACTGATACTGCATATTTTGCAGCAGTTTCAGTAATCCAAATACTTTCTACCAGTTGATTTACGCATCTATTTATTTTTAGCTTTTGAATATTTTCATTTTCATCAGCAGCTTTCATTAACTGAGTAACAATTCCTTCCCGCATAACCATTACTACTAATTTTCTTTCCTTGTCAGAATGCGGCGCATAATCCATTAACAACGCATTCATCCTATTAATATTTTCTAAAACTTCAACTCCATATTGTTCTACTAGTTTTTTAATTATCTCTTTTATATCTTCTCTATCGTTTCCAGCCCCGCTAAAACTGTCGCCGCAAGATGGACATATATATGCATGATTGGCAATGGAGTTTGATTCATTACGCTCTTTTCCGCATTTTGGGCATCTCATAATTTTCACCATATCAAAAAATGCAGATATATCGAAATAGATATATCTGCTTTCTGTGTTTCTTGAATTATTTCTTCTGCCAAAATTCCGACAACCTTATTTTCCGAATTTTCTACTTCAGTTACCGTCTCTTCATTGTCCAAAAGTTTGAACATCATCCGTAATTTCCTTAGAAACAAGGTCATCTTCTATGCTACTAGTTTCTACACAAGATTCTTCTTGCTGTTCACTATTCACATTTTCATCCGCTATGGCATTTTTGTCTGTATTCAAATTATTAACATCCGCAGACTTATCTTCTACTACCTGAGTACCTTCTACAGTTTCCGTAGTATTTTCACTCTGATAACGCTTTATAGGAAATAATTGTATCTGTCTATTACCATTGTTTGGTTCAACCTTTCCGGCAACTGGTACAATTTTTGCGCCACACTCACTACAAAACTTATTCCCCTCCGAGAGTTTAGCACCGCACTCAGTACAAAACTTCGGCTTATTTTCGGTTTTTCCCCGAAAATTATTTTCTCGTTGGAATTGTGCATGCTCTTGCTCTACTCTTCTTTTTTCTGCTTCATTCTTCTCTGCTTCTTTACGCGCTTTTTCTTCAACACGTGCTTTTTCTTTATCTCGATCAAATTCTTTTACTACTTCCAGTTCTGGAACTAAATCAAAATCCAACACAGCTGCAATAGAGACATCATCTCCACTGCCTTTGGCAGACAAGCGTGGCAAATAATCTTTCAATCCATCTAACGCTTCTTTAAATTCAGATGTCCCAAATGAATACAGAATTGTCTTATACAAATTATGCAATTGCTCATTATTACTAAAACAATCATCTATACCATCTGAACCAACAAAAACAGCAACGGGCAACTTTTCAGAATAAAAGTGCCTAAAGCTGCTTAAAGCATCAGAATCGCAAATTGACGTAGTTGCATTTAAAAAACATTTTTGATCCCAAGGTATCGGTTGTACGAACTTACCTTCCTGATTTACTGCAACGCACTTTCCATCGCCGATGTGAATACCAAACCAATACTCATGTGTCATAGCTGCAGCAATCAGTGTAGTACCATATGCACTTTCAATACGTTCATCTTCTACATACTTCTTTCTGGCCTTTTCCGATATTCCGCTTAATTCTGACTCTGAAAAAGGATTCTTCTCATAGTGTGCATATATTAATTGATTCCACACATTTATAATGCTAGCTTCTAAATTATTCAGTAATTTTTCCGGACCTGCAAAGAAAGCCTCTTTGCTTGTGTTCTCCAAAAAACTCTTTATATTTCTTTCAGCCGCGCTGCAAGCACACATTGACCCAACTGCGCTACGCATATAATCATCGCCGCCATGTCCATCACAAACTATGGCAAGTGCTATATTTTCATCACTATAACTTCTTGACGCATCTTGACATTCTTTGTTTTTCTTGATGTGACTGGCTCCCTGAACTGATAAATTGAAGGATTTTGCATTCATAGCAATTCCCTCCTTTACCAAACCATACCATCATCATCAAAGGAATCCCACTCAGCAGCTTCCGCTGTTTCTGTCTGAGTCTTAATTTCTTTAATAAACTCATCTTGCTTACTTACTATTTCTGAACCGGCATCGCTTGAACCAGTTCCTGCATTTGAACTCTTACTTCCAATTTCTGATGCACGAACGCTTACGAACTGAATCCATTTCTTGAGTGCTTCTGGCGTATGTACAGTAATTACTGCTTCAATGTTACCTGTGAAATCTGCTAATACTGTCTTATTTGCATCATCACCAATTGCAACTGCAACTTTGATTGCTTTTTTAAACCAATTATTCTGTTTTAATTTTTCTAATCCATACTTGTAATTATCAGTTGGTTCGCCATCTGACATCAAGAAAATAGCCGGAGCAAAAGAACCAGTTGCATCACTCATGAATGCGTTTCTTGATAATTTTTCATTCAACTGCATGCATGCTTCTCCCAAGTCAGTTACACCATTTGCATCTAAATAATTCCATCTGAAATTTTCAGCGGCAACCGGAGCACTATCTACCCAATGTGCCCCTGTAGAAAATACTAATGTTGCTACCTTAATCTGCGCATCTGCATTAGATTCTGAAATATCTTTTAATTCCGGTATAATTTCTTCGATTGCTGAATTAACAGTTCCTATCTTTGCACCAGTCATACTACCTGACGTATCAACCACAAAGAACAATACCATCGTTCTTCTAGGTACTTCTACTACTTCATCGTATAAACCCATCCGTAAACCTCACTTTCTTTTAATAAATTTCTGCTTCATTACTATTGCCGAAATTAATCTTCAATCCTCTGCCAAGTTTAATTACCTGACCATTTGTATATGTTTTAGTCGTTCCATTCGGAAGAATAGCAGTCCAACTATTATCCGAATTGTTCTTCAATCCTACAAGTGAAGGATCTTGTCTACTTGCGATAACCTCACCTTTAACTTCTCTAAACTCATCACTATCATGTACTGCATGACACGCATATATCTTCTTCTGTGGCTGCATTACAACATGATATTTTTTTACCTTCATTACCATTGGTCTTTGGATTTCTTTGCCGCAGTTAATACATTTGCAAGATGATTCTTTCACATCAATGAAAGTTTCTCCGCCACAGGTGCATATAGCTAAACAATCACGCAAGGCAGTAAATACTTCCTGCCATTTTTTCTCAGTTACTCGATGTTGCGTATCCGCTCCCACCATTGCAGCATTACTGAACGCTTCTTCAAACGTATCTCTTACAAATTTTGGATATATCGGCCAAAATTTGATTTCATTAACATGAACGCCTCGAACTGGTCTATTGGTATCATTAGCCGGATCCCAAACAAATACTGGCTCTGTTCCATAAAACTTTCTCTCCAATTCCTCAGTCAGACACGGACACATTGTTCTTTTTCCTTCTAATGGATGATTTAAGAACAGAAGCAAGTACAATACAACTGCCAACGAAAATCTATCAGTGTGGACATCCGGTTTCTTTTTTCCCATAACTACTTCCGGTGCCATGTATCTACATTTTCCTGCTATACCTAATGCATCACCATACTCGGCAACATTATCATTATCACAAATCAACACGTCTCCTGTTTTTGGATTTACGAAAAAGTTACCATCATTCAAATCCTGGTAGCTAAATCCCGAATTATGTAATTCTCTAAATCCATTAGTGATACTCAAAGCAGCATTAACTACAGCTGAAATACTGGCAAATCTTGCTCTCGCTAATAAAAACAACGAAAAATCTTTATATTCCGGCGGACGTAGTTCCATCAAGTAGCCAAAGCTGCCTTCAAAATACTCTGTTATTTCCAAGGGCCACAGAAATGCACTTGTCGGCGCTCCCTTCTTGATATTGTTTTGAATATTACGATAGAATCTGTCAGCGTCATTCAATTTATTACCAAAGTACCATTTAAGAGCTAACTCTTTACCATTATAGGTAACTTTATAAACAACGCCTTGACCACCTTCACCAAGCTTTTGAAGAACTTCAAGTTCCCCACCGGAAGCCACTCTAATTCTTTGTCCTCTAGAAAACTCTTTCAACTAATTCACCCCTTTTCCAGTAAAAACAAATTATACGTTTCCACCGAATGAGCGAATAATTGCTTCTAAACCGCCCTGATATCCAGCAGCCACAGCATTAAACTTCCACTCGCCATTCTTCTCATATATTTCAGCAACAACAAGTGCTGTCTCAATAGAGAATTCTTCTTCAAGGTCAAACTTAAGAACCGGTTCACCAACTTCATCAAATTCATCTGATCTCTTAGCAATTCTGATATAAGCATTTGACACTTGACCAAAGTTCTGTCTGCGAGCCTCTGCATCATGTATTGTGACAACGATAGCAATTTTCTTTACATCATTAGGAATTTTGGTAAAGTCAATATAAATAACTTCATCATCGCCGTCTCCAGCACCGGTTGTATTATCACCAGTATGAACAACTGCACCATCTCTGCCATTGAGATTATTATAGAAAACAAAGTCTTCATCTCGCATAAGTTTTCCGTTTTCACCTAATAAAAACGCTGATGCATCAAGGTCGAAATCATGTCCACCGTCATATCTGTTCGTATCCCAGCCGAGACCTACCAATGCTAACTTCATAGAACTGTCTAATGAAACTCTCTGTCCTTTTGTTAAACTAATTGCCATAATAAACTCCTCCTATCTGTATAATTGAATTAATGATTCTAACCTACTTGCTTCCTGAACAGGCTGTCCAACTGCATTAAATTTCCATTCTCCATTCTTTCTGTAAATCTCGCCTACAACAAGACCAGTCATATTATTGTAGTTCTCAGAAAGATTGAATCTGCAAATCTCTGTTCTGCTATCCATATCAACCAATCTGATAAATGCATTTCTAATCATTCCAAAATGCTGGTTACGAGCATGACCATCGTAAATGTTAACAACAAATACCATTTTATCTATATTTGATGGGACTTTCTGCAAATTAACCATGATCTGCTCATCATCTCCTTCGCCGGCTCCGGTCAAGTTATCACCTTGATGCACAATAGCTCCACTAGAATGTCTCAAATTACCAAAATATACACAACACTGTGAAGCATCACCTGATACAATTCTTCCATTAGCTCCACATAAAATTACAGATGCATCACAATCAATAGGCTGTGGCTGCGAACCAAACAATCCCCCCAAAAATCCGCCACCTGAACGAGGCGCTTCATCCCAGCCAAGACCTACCATCACTTGTCTCAATCCGGTTCCACCATTCTTTGTTAAATCAATTTTTTGTCCTTTTTGCAGATTAATTCCCATAACTGCTTCCTCCTTTAGTAAAATAATGATATACATCCGTTATTAACAGCGCTCTTGCAATTAACGCTGCCATATTGTTGTAATTCAAATTGAACTTACACGGTTCAATCTGTATCTTATTTGCTTTTTACTACCATTTTTCTCAAGATATCTATCGGTATCATAGTAACTGCAAGAAGAACTACCATGCCCCAGCCTGCAATACCAAATGGCACACAGCCAAACATCTTACCGAGCCAACCAAGAAAAGGCACTAAACCAGCATTTACTATCAACGACTGAACTAAGATAATTGTAAAGAATACTTTCAAGAAACCGGTATTTTCATTCAATCCCTTAAATATTCCAAATCCGTCGTCCCTAACATTAAATCCATTAAATAATGCGCTAACAATGAATAATACGAAATAAGCAGTAAGCTTTTGTTCTTCTGTATCAAAGAAGTTATTAAAGAATGGCATTTTTAAGAATGCAAAACTTAAGATTGTCAGCCAAAATCCCATTGTTACGATCTGAGCCATCATTTTCTTACTTACAATGCTCTCATCCCTTCTTCTCGGCGCTTCCTTCATATACTTCTCAAGTGCAGGTTCATTACCCAGCATAATAGCTCCCAAGCCATCCATAACAAGATTTACAAAAAGTAAATGCGTTACTTTCAAAGGCTCTTCCACACCAAAGAACGGTGCGATTGCACTTACCACTACCGCCGCCACATTTATCACGAGCTGGAACTTACAAAACTTCAAAATGTTGTGATAAATCGTACGGCCATACCAAATTGCATCTTTAATTGATTTGAAATTATCATCAAGAACAACAATTTCGCCTGCCTCTTTTGCAGCTTCAGTTCCACTACCCATAGCAAAACCTACATCAGCTCTCTTCAACGCAGGAGAGTCATTAACACCGTCTCCGGTCATACCTACAACTAAGTTCATTTCCTGACAAATTCTTACCATCCTTGATTTATCTGTGGGCAAAGCTCTTGCAATAACTCTAATATCTCTTACAATTTCTTTGATTTCATCATCGCTCATTTCATTCAACTGAGCCGACGTTAATGCCTTATCCTTGCTTGACTTAATCAAACCTGCATCAGTTGCAATCGAAATCGCTGTTTCCAATCTGTCGCCGGTAATCATCACTACCTGAATACCAGCTTCCTGAACCTCTTTGATTGCATCCTTAGCTTCAGGTCTTACATCATCCCTAATTGCTACCAAACCAATGATTACAACATCATCATTGATTTCATTTTCCACTAAATCTCTTTCGGAGTATCCGAAAGCTAATACTCGCATTGCTCTTGAAGCCAATTCATTAATCTTGTTATTCAATTCATCATAATTCAAGTCAATCACATTGCCATCTTTATCAAGTGCCCGTTTAGCTATAGCCAAAAATTTTTCCGGCGCACCCTTATAGAATGTTTTTCCTAAACTCTTTATTTCAGCCTGGCTAAACTTATTTGCAGAATTGAATCCTTGTGACATATTAACTGCCAAATCTTTATTTGATGCCAACATAGAATATGTATCTTCACCAATAAACTTCATTAATGCCTGATCCGTAGCATTACCGCCAATCACCTTATGTTCTCCGTCATACATTGAAGCTGTATTTTTGCCAATTGCTAAATCTAACAATCCTTTTACTTTTCCATGATCTCTCAACTGGGAAAAAGGAACAGTATCTCCTTCAGCTGTGAAGAATTCAACCACCTCTAACATTCCTTTGGTAATTGTACCGGTCTTATCACTAAACAATATATTAAGCGAACCTGCTGTTTCTATACCTTCAGCTTTCCTTACTAATACATTATGATCTAACATCTTGCTTGTATTCTGCATAAGAACCAGAGAAATCATCAATGGCAATCCTTCCGGAACTGCACATACAATAATTACAATCGCTAATGAAACCGCTTCAACTAAATCTTTTAAAATAGTTGTCCAGCCTGTTGCCATATATTCCGATATTCCACCGGCATTAACTACAAAGAATATCATATACAAAATTGCAATAACAACCGCCCCGATATATCCAAATGTCGAAATCTGTCCTGCTAATTTACTTAATTTAACCTTCAACGGGGAATCCGGCTCATCATTCTGCATTTCCTCTGCCATTTTTCCCATCATTGTCATTAAACCAACTTTTCTAACATCCAAGATACCTTCGCCGTCAAACACAACTGCTCCTCTAAACAAAGAATGTTTATCAACAAAAGTGTCTCCTGTTATTTCATCTGCTAATTCTACTTCGCCAACTGCTGCATGCTTCTTACATTCTTCTGCTTCACCATTCAATGCAGAATTATCCACACGCAAGTCGCCATCAACCAAAATACCATCAGCCGGTATTTTATCTCCAGATTGCAACAGCACCTTGTCGCCAACAACAACATCGTCAACCTCGATGACAGTAACCAATCCGTTTCTATACACTTTACATGTATCTTTCTTATTACTATATTTTAATTCACGATACTTTGTATCACTTGCAACACTTGTTTTTGCAGATACAAATGCAACAATCAATACCGCAACTATTGTTCCTGCCGGCTCATATATTTCTGCATATCCAATCAAAAACATTCCTATCATAATCGCTGCAATTACTAAAAGAATCTTTATCATCGGATCCTCAAAGGTTTCTTTAAAAGCCTCCCAAAACGTAGTAGGCTCCGAATCCGGAATCGCATTGATTCCATATTTCTCTCTTGAAGCCTTTACTTCGCTATCATTCAATCCGTTGTACTTCATAATGTCCTCCTAAGTAGTTATTCCACGACAGATTCACACTACCTCTTTTGATAGAAGATATCGTTTGCCTACTCAAACCTACTTTCCTGCTAAATTTGGTTTGTGAAAGACTTCTTCAAGCTATATCTTCAAGCTATATTTTTCATAACGCTTATTTTAGTTTATTTTAGTATTTTATCTATCTTGTATTGTATCAATTGACAAGTAGCTTGTCAATTATTATCAAAAAAATATAACAGTTTTTGAAGTTTTATCTAGGATTATTTTGGTCGATTTGACCATAGATCTCCCCATCGGCGCGTTGTCAGACGGGTATCCTGTTTTGCTCATGCTTTGCGTCACATGAACTGATTCGCAGAATTCTACAAGCGCTTTTGGTGTATGCCGGGACCCCTGAGAGCTATGAAGGAGCGGGTCCCCTTTGAAAGCCGACAGTGAATTCAGAGCTGTCGGCTTTCATTCTAAAGTATCAGTACAGTCAAGCCGACGCACCACCGCAATCGGCGTTGACTGCGCCGACTGCCCAAGCGGATTATCATGAAACGCCTGCCTGCAAAAGCTGTCGCTGATATTCCTGCTGCTTTTTCCCAGCACTTCCACGTTGAGGTCATTTGCGTCGATAATCACTACCCCGCAGCCGATATACTGAGAAAGTGATTCGGCAACCTGATTGGGCTTCGCAGGCGCCATTTTTGCAAAATGGTTGTAGGGCGGAATGGTGCAGTCGCATGGACCGTCGATTGCACGCGCCTTCATACCGGCAATTTTGTAAAAGACGCCCCGCATGCCAAACGGCTTTGTAATGGCGGAACAAAATGCCGCAAACAATATTCTGACAATGCCCACGTCTCTGATCGCAAGCTCCATCGTCCACGGAGAGCCAAGCCCGATGCCATAAGGCGACTGATAAACAAACCGGCTCAGAAGCTTTGCCAGCCGCCTGGGCTTCAGCTCATCGATGTCATATGCCCGCCCCTGGCAAATCGCAATGACCTTCTCGCTGATAAACACATAGTCATCGCTTTTCACCCTTCCCATCACATACCTGTCCATCAGCGCAAATATATCTTCCCCGCACATCACAACATGCGTTTTTACCGGATACCTTATAACCCTGCCGTAATCCCGTGTCTCTATCTCAAGGCTCTTTCCCTCGTTTGGCATACAAACCGTAATATCTTTCATAAACATATTTTCCTTTCTGTACGTTTTTGGACAAAACAAAAACGCTTTTGATTTTTGCACTATTATTGTACCAAAATCAAAAGCGTCGTTTATTAAGGTATTGCTCGGTTTTATAGCGAAATTTTTTTACGAATTTCTTAGGATTTTCTTACGGCTCAGCGCTTCCTCGCTCCATCGATTTCTTCTTTGGCAGGCATCACCCGCAGGGCGCCTTTTCTCGTGGTAATAATGGAAGCTGCGCAGTTGGCAAAATCCAGCATTTCCGTCAAGTCCCTGTCCGTCAAATCCTGCAGTCCATGTTCCACAATATAATGCAGAACACACCCGCAGAAAGTATCTCCCGCGCCTGTAGTCTCAATGGTATTCTCCCGAAGATACGGCTTCACCTCCACCATTCTGCCCTGATAATAAGCTCGACTCCCTTCCTTACCCATTGACACTAAAACTAACGGCGTGCAAAACCGGTCATAAATCCAGTTCACCCCCGCGGTATAATCCTCCTTTCCTGTCAGCCACTGAATCTCATTGTCGGAAATTTTTAAGATGTGGCAATGCTCCAGCCCGTAAAGCACCTGCATTTTGGCTTCCTCCAGATTTTTCCAGAGAGGCGGTCTCAAATTAGGGTCAAAGGAAATCAATGCACCGGACTGCTTTGCCAGCGCTACCGCTTTTTTCGTCGCCCTGCGTACCCCTTCATGGGTCATCGAGAGAGTTCCAAAATGAAAAATCTTTGTATTCGCAAGAAGCTCTTCTGGTACCTCCCCTTCTGTCAGCATCATATCCGCGCCCGGCTCCCGATAAAAAGAAAAATCCCTGTCTCCATCCGGAAAAGTGTGCACAAACGCCAATGTAGTATGCACCTTCTCATCCATCTGCAGATAATCCGCATTGATTCCCAGCTCTTCAATGGCATTTTTTAACTGTTCTCCAAAAAAATCCCTGCCAACCTTTCCAATAAAGGCAGTTTTATGTCCCATTCGCGACAACATCGCCAGCACATTGCAGGGCGCTCCTCCCGGGTTTGCCTCAAACAGGGGATTTCCCTGCCCGCTCACTCCGTTTTCCGTAAAATCAATCAGTAATTCGCCCAACGCGGTCACATCTACTGTTTTCATACCCGCTCCTTTCGTTCATCCATTATGCCATATGACTTCCCGCATGATATCGCTATCTGTCAATATCTTTTATATCATATTTTACCACGTCAACCATTACGTTTCCATCAGCAAAAAATGATATCCCTCCGGCATCCTGCGGCGTATCAATGGTTGCAGTCATCACCTGCTCCCCATCGTTCACGAAAACCTCTACGCTGAGACGGTCTAAGATGACCCGCAGCTTCAGCTTTCCTTCTTCATGATTTATCATGCTTCGTCTCTGATGAATAATCGCTCTTCTGGAGCCTGAGAACTTACGGTCCACTTTTAATATGGACTCCATAGGGCGGAAGCTGATGGCTGTATGATGAATTTCATCCTGCGCAAAGCGCACGGCAAATTTTTGAAACATCTGCGCCTTATCGACGGGGCGTATCTGAAGCTCCATATCGACCAGCCTTCCCTCTACTCCCTTTAGTCTGACAAGACCATTTACCAAAACATCTTTATGCTCCACCTTATTGCACCTGAGTTCGTCAAGTTCCCTGACTGGACTCTGGTATAGTCTTCCGTTCTTTATAGACAATTCTCTGGGAAGAGACATCTGCCCAAACCAGCTTTTTGGCTGATTACGCATATTGCAGGTATCCCAGTTCTGCATCCAGCCAATCATAATACGCCTGCCATCCGGCGCCAGTATTGTCTGCGGTGCATAGAAGTCAATCCCGTAGTCCACCGCCTGATTATATTCCTCCGAAAATGTCTTCTTGTTCTTGTCAAAATCCCCTATCAGGCATAACGTTCCATTTCCATTATGATATTCAAAGCCTTCCGGCAGCATATCCTGAGGACTGGTCAAAACAACCCGTTTTCCATCTAATGCAAAGAAATCCGGACACTCCCACATTCTTCCAAATCTTCCGTTATTTTTTGCCAGTATACTTTCATATTTCCAATGAAGTCCGTCCGCACTGCTGTATAACAAAATCTGTCCGTCATGATTCTCCGTACAGTTGCCAACCACGCAATAATAAACGCCATCTTCTCCCAGCCATACCTTGGGGTCGCGGAAATCATACCTGCTGCCGCCTTCCGGCAAGTCCTTTTCCGTCAGCACCGGATTATCCAAAGCTTTTTCATAATCCCTGCCATCGCCTATCGCAACGCATTGTGTCTGGACATCCCGAAAGCTTCCGTCCGCCTGCGGTTCTTTCATCACACCGGTGTAAAGCAGCAGCTGGGAGCCATCCGAAAGCGTAACCGCACTTCCTGAGAAACAGCCATCCTTATCATAAGGCATATCCGGTGCCAAAGCTGCCGGCAGATATTCCCAGTGCAGAAGGTCCTTGCTCACCGCGTGCCCCCAGTGCATGGGCCCCCAGAAAGAATCATAAGGGTGATACTGATAAAACAGGTGATACTCTCCTTTATAATAAGAAAATCCATTTGGGTCATTCATCCAACCCACTCTGGGCGAAAGATGGAAGGCCGGTCTGTCCTTAGGGGCAATGTGGACTTCCATCATCTCTTCATGTTTTCTTGCTTCCCGCAATGTCTGACTCGTCATTTTTACCTCCAGAGCCCGATGGAACCGTTTCCGTCCCATCAGGCAATAAACTTGTTTTATTCATAAATAGACCCCATAACTGCCACATAGAGACTCTCTATCGTCACATTTCCCTCTGTAAACAGATTCATCGCGTGGGAATCGGGGTCATCAGTATAAGCGCGGATACTGATTGCCTTGTAATCATTAAAAAACGCCTCAACCAGCGAACGGTCAACATATATCTCTATAGAAATTGTGCCATCCTCATTCGGCAAAGCACCGCTGACAGTGCTGACACCGGCGCCTTCGCCCTTGTTCTCCGTACGCCCTTGTATTGTTTCGCCGGCTACATTATAGGTGTAGGTGGTGGCATCCCATTTGCCTCCCTGCTTCAGACTGATGCCAAACTCCGCCGCCTCGCTTATATCTACAGTAAGCTTAATATACAGCATATCTTCATCAATATTTGCAAGCAGGCTGTTTGCAGCTTCAAGGGTAAGATTTGTCTCATTGATGAGAACCTCTTTCTCAAGGCTGTGCAGCGCCTCAATAGGCGCCATCATAAGGTCGGTTCCTTCATCATTCAGCCAGATTCTTCTGGCGATGCCTGCCGTATGCGCCCATCCCGAAGCACCCTGCTCTGCCGCTCCACGCTGGTCCTGCATAATACTGAACATATAGATATTGCCGCTGACGGGGTCCACAAGACAACTGGGACCAGTAAACACATTAGCGCCGTAATCCAACATATGCGGTTCTCCCTCAAAACCCTCGTCCGGCGTAAATTTTCCGGTCTCCAAATCGAAATCTCCCACCCAGTAATATACTTTATTATCGGCAATGCTGGCTGGAGCCGGAGAGATGGAGAAGAAATATTTCGTTATCGTGCCGGCCTCGTTTGTGACGGGCAGGATAATAGGCAGTTCCCATGAGGTGCCGTACAGTGCCGACTGATTTGTACCGGTTTTGGGCGTCTGGTATATACTGTTTCTGGCAATGTTTATCATTTACCGCCCCTTAGATAAGGCTTTCCGCATTGAGGAGCAGATTGAAGAACATTTCCCCGGGCAGATAGATAAAGACTTCTCCCCTTCCTAAATCCTTACCGGCTTTCATTCTTTTTTGTAAACAATTCGCTTTCTACTTTCTGCTGATAAATTATATTTTCTCATGCATTCTTCTCGTGCTATTCTGGTAAAACCAATTCTAAGGAAACGCTTTAATCAGCGTTTCCCTAAATTTCTACCTCGCCTAAATACTGTCTGATAAACGCATCTATGTCTTGATATCGCTTCACTTGTAGATTTACTTTTTCATATTCTTTCAAATATTCTTTTAATAAATCATCACACGCCTGAGCTGTTTTTTCCAAATTTTGTGAATTATAACCACCAAATACGTCATAATCGGCAATTTCTACTTCATCGCCCACATCAGAAATCATTGCATTCAAGCTAATCATACTCATAAACGCAAGATGTCTATTATCCTTATCGGCTGCAACAAACATTTTGTTTCGCCAATTTGAAAACATTTCCTCGTAAGTGCCGCTGATGGAATCAGCCATTGCAGGTTTCTTCTGAACAAAAATTGTTGTCTCTACTTTTTTGAACACACGCAAGGTTTCTTGTATCAGCACAGTTAAATGTTTTTTAACCTGTTCAGCAGAATTTGCAGATAGCACACTCTCTATCATTTCACAAAGTTTTTGAGGCTTACTTTCCATTAACTCCAGCTCTTCATAAATGCGCTTCGTTCCATAGCGAAAATACTTTTTGTTGAGCATTGCAATTGCATTTTCAATATAATAAACAGCATATCCTGACTGTACCCAAAGATCAGTCATATCTTCTGTAATCATTGCCAACAAATAACAATGTTCTGCCTCTTTCATCATATTTTCTGCCTTAATATAATCTTTTCTTGAAAAAGGCGACGCTAAATTATCATTTACTTTTTTCCGCAATGATTCTAATTTCTTCAGGTATTTCTCGTCTGTACAATATACAATTTTAGAATCCATAAGTTTTGAAATATTGGGATTATGGTAAAGAGAGTCCTTCTGCAATTCTTCCCATGTAGTACAATAAATATCATGACCAACTTCTAAATCATCTTGTATAAAAGCACAACCTAATTGCCAGCCTTTTTCATCGTTAATCAAAATAAGCAAATCTAAATCCGACTTTTCATGAAAATCCTCTGTTGCAAAAGAACCATATATTCCAATCAGAGCAAGGGAATCCGGACATACTCTATTTGCTTTTTCTATAACAGCAGCTATTATTTTTTGATTTCTTATATCTAAATATTTCATTATTTACCGCCTCCTTAAGCGCCTCTTTATATTCATTGCTATTGTTCAACATAAGTTACCCCTTTCATTTGCGCAAGTCCGCTTGTACAATTACCAATATACGACTTTACCTCGTTAAAGCTTATACTGCATAAAATTACCGTTCTTTACGAAACCAAAATCCGTATACAGAAGAACGCCCATATCAGATGCTGTGATCTGAACTGTACCGCACCCATAGGCTTTCGCTTCATCAACTACCCTTGAAAGCAGTTCCTTTGCTATCCCCCTGCGGCGATATTCCGAATCAGTGAACATACTTGACAGAAGCCCCATTTTTCCACTTGGGCATCCAAAATAAGGCGGTTTTTCCACAAATGACATCCCACTGGTACCAACTATCTTCTCTCCGTCCATTGCCAGCCAAGATACAAATGTGCCCTCGGCCATATGTCGCTTATAATAATCCTGCAACGCTGGAACAAGGTCAATATCCTCCTTTGCTCCTTCCTCACGGAGTTGGCGGATGCGCATCTGAATAAATGTATCCAATTCATTTTCTGTAAGTCTTTGGTAGCTTATCACCGCATTGCCTCCCATACTTTTACTTTCTCTATACTCAAAATCCAGCCTCACCAACGCCTTTCCATTTGGTTCCACATTTATATTTAAGCCATACACCTTCCTGTATTTCTCTTTTCTAATATGTTCTAAACCATTCCCACCAGCGATTCCAAGAATAATGACTGATTCGACAGGATAAGTTTCAAACTGCCTCTTCATGATTGAATTCAGCGTTTGGAGTTGATTTACCGAATCAAGACTCATATGATTTTCATAATCATTCAGACTGATCCGTTCCCATGGATTCTATTTATTCTTGTGAGCCGTGATAATCGTATAACTGTTTGCGTTCACCGTAATCTCACAGCCATCTATCCTGACATACCAGTTCTTCCCCTGTCTGGTTATAGCAGCTTCTTTATCCCGGATCTTTGTCTGACACCACGCTACAACATCAATATCGCCCAGACCAAGATTCTTCCTGATCCGGTCGACTCCCATCTCCGTGGTATGTACTTTTTCTATATTCTCAATCAAAACATTGCTCATAATTCACACATCATAATATATTCTTCGTCATTTTCATCTACAGTCTTGAACCCGACATTCTTATACATCTTTACAGCGTAGTTGGCTTTCTGTACCGCCAGTGACGCCCTCTTATAACCTTTTTCTTTCAGAAGAGCCAACATCTGTTCCATTAACTTTGTTCCAATGCCCTGTCCCCGATATTCCTTGTAAAGCGATATGGCGAATGACGGCGTTTCATCATCCACATGACCGTAATCATTCATGATCCTTGTCCAGACAGCACCAATCACTTTTCCATCATCATCCGCAACAATACAATAGTCCGCCTTGCCAGTTCCAAACTCTTCATAATAAAGTTTCAGTTCCGGCTGCTCTATGATTTCTCTTGCAGGCGGTTCCACACCTTCCGGAATGAATATCGCCTCATACAGAAAATCCTTTAACAGCTCATTCTCATCTAATCTCAAATACCTCAGATCCACCTATCAGGAATCCTCCCTCTTCACATAATGCAACTCAATGTCGTATCCCAAAGCTTCCATAACCCGTACAAAAGTGTGGTTCACAACACCATCCTGCTTTTGTGTCGTTCTGCTTTCAATACATTTTACTTTTACATCAACTTTGATATTATTTCTTACCATCATTTCCACCCTATGAGTATCTGTTATTCGGTTTCACAAATCAGATAATTAATCATACTATAAAACATTTCGTCTTTCAATCAAAATCAAACAAATGAAGCAAAAAGGTATTTGAGTAAACCACGGGTTAATTCAGGTAGGTTCAAGCCTTGTACCATTTGCAAATAAGTTCCCGAAGAGCACAAAGTTTTGCGGTTTGTAACCGCAAAGTCAATTGATTTTTTGTGAATTTTGCGATATACTACTTTACAGACGGAGGTGGTCATCATGATTTACAGACCTATGTATGTAGATAAGATAATGACTTATGTAGACACTCCCTTTGTAAAGGTACTGACCGGAGTTCGCCGTTGCGGAAAGTCTACGATACTCAAAATGATTATGGAAAAGCTGCAAACGGAGTGGAACATTCCCGCAGACCGTATTGTAAGCTGCCGCTATGATTCGATGGAATACGAGGATATGACAGCAAAGCAGATGTACGCTCACCTGAAAGAGCGGCTTTCACCTGACGGAAAAACCTATCTGTTTCTTGATGAGATTCAGGAAATCAAGGGATGGGAAAAGGTTGTAAACTCTTTGGTTTCAGATTTTGATGTGGACTTGTATGTGACGGGTTCTAATTCCCGTATGATGTCCTCAGAAATTTCCACTTACTTGACCGGAAGATATATTGCTTTCCGTATCTTTACCCTGTCCTTTTCAGAATATCTGATGTTTAAGGAAAAATATGATACGGTTGGCAATCCGAGAACGGAACTTGCAGATTATGTTCGGTTGGGCGGTTTCCCTGCAACGCATTTGCAAAAGTATTCGCAGGATGAGATTTACACGATTGTCCGTGATATTTATAACTCAACCATTTTCTCCGACATTGTGAAACGGAATCAAGTCAGGAAAATAGACCAGTTGGAGCGGGTAGTCAAATACACCTTCCAAAATGTCGGCAACACATTTTCCGCAAAGTCGATTTCGGATTACCTGAAATCGGAGCACAGGACATTGGATAACGAGACGGTGTATAGCTATCTCGAAAAATTGGAAAAAGCGTATCTGCTCCATCGCTGTTCACGGTACGATTTGCAGGGTAAAGAAATTCTGAAAACTCAGGAGAAGTTTTATCTTGCAGATAACGCTCTGCGGTATAGCGTTCTCGGCTATAATGCCGACAGCGTTGCCGCAAGCTTTGAAAACATTGTGTACTTGGAGCTTTGCCGCAGAAGATACACCGTTCATATCGGCAAAACAAATGACGGAGAAATCGACTTTGTAGCAACGAGACAAAATGAAAAGATTTATGTTCAGGTTACGCAGGAGATAAACTCCGAAAAGACCGGAAAACGGGAATACAACCGTTTGCTTGAAATACACGACAATTATCCCAAATATGTACTCAGGGCAGATGAATTTGCAGGCGGAAACTATGAGGGCATTAAGACAATGCACATAGCGGATTTCCTGCTCAGCTCTGAATATTAAAATCAAAGATATAGAAACGCTCGCTTGCTGCCGGAGTTTGCCGAGCTGTACCCGCAGAACAGAGATTTAGCGGGCTGGATTCGCATAGAGGATACCAACATTAACTACCCGGTAATGCACACGCCGGATAACCCCGGTTTCTAAGCATATAGGGCAGTTCTCGCCCTTTGAACGAGCCTTAACTATTCATAATAAATCCTTGACCTCTTTTGCAATTATATTATATTGGAAATCAGGGAGAACTTGTAGTTTGCGACCGGATACATCGTACAACGCAAAAAAAGACCTTGAAAGGTGTTGTCCTCTCAAGGTCTTAAATGAAATTATTTATCAAGTGACTTCATCGTGGGGAACAACAGCACATCCCTGATAGCCGGTGAATTAGTGAGCAGCATAACCAGTCTGTCGATACCATAGCCGATGCCGCCGGTGGGTGGCATACCGATTTCGAGGGCGTTCATGAAATCCTCGTCCGTGGTGTTGGCTTCCTCATCGCCTGCGGCGAGAGCCGCTTCCTGCGCTTTGAAACGCTCCCTCTGGTCGATGGGGTCGTTCAGCTCGGAGTAGGCGTTGCACATTTCCCTGCCGTAGATAAAGAGCTCAAAACGCTCCACATAGTCCGGCTTGTCCGGCTTCCTCTTGGTGAGCGGAGAAATCTCTACCGGATGGTCCATCACAAAGGTAGGCTGAACCAAATGCTCCTCTACAAACTCCTCAAAAAAGAGATTCAAAATATCGCCCTTTTTATGGCGTGCTTCGTAATGAACGCCTTTTTCGTCCGCAATTTTCTTTGCCGCTTCCGTGTCCGCAATCGCGTCAAAATCAACGCCTGCATATTTCCTAACCGCTTCCACCATGGTAAGCCTTTCAAACGGTCTGCCTAAATCAATCATTTCCTCCGCGTAAGGAACCGTGGTAGTGCCGCACACCTCCTGCGCCACATAGCGGAACATATTCTCGGTTAAATCCATCATACCCTGATAGTCCGTATACGCCTGATACAGCTCCATCAGCGTAAATTCAGGATTGTGGCGGGTATCCAGTCCTTCGTTTCTGAAAACGCGCCCAATCTCGTAAACCCGCTCCATTCCGCCTACAATCAGCCTCTTCAAGGGTAACTCCAATGAGATACGAAGCTTCACATCCTCGTCCAGCGCATTGTAATGCGTCTGAAAGGGTCTTGCCGCCGCACCTCCTGCATTGGAGACCAGCATCGGCGTTTCTACCTCCATAAAGCCCTGGTCGTCCAAATAGCGGCGAATCGTGCTGATAATTTTACTGCGCTTGATAAAAGTATCCTTCACATCAGGATTCATAATCAAGTCGGTGTAACGCTGTCTGTAACGGATGTCCGTGTTGGTCAGTCCGTGGAACTTTTCCGGCAGAATCTGCAGACTCTTTCCCATCAGCAGCACTTTTGCCGCGTGAACGGAAATCTCACCGGTTTTGGTCTTAAACACCTCACCCGTGATGCCCACGATATCACCCACATCATACTTTTTGAAATCTGCATAAGGCTCTTCCCCTATGCTGTCCCTTGCCACATAGGACTGGATGTTGCCCTGCAAGTCCTGTACATTGCAGAAGGAAGCCTTTCCCATAACACGCTTTTGCATGATACGTCCGGCTATGCTGACTGTTTTGCCTTCCAGCTCTTCAAAATGATTCTTAATATCCATACTATGATGGGTTACGTCATATTTTGTAATAAGGAACGGGTCCTTGCCCGCCTCCTGCAGTGCCGCAAGCTTTTCCCGCCTTACCTTTAAAAGCTGGTTAATGTCCTGCTCCTGTCGGCGGCTGTCCGCCTCGTTATTCTGATTTTCTCTGTTCTGTGTATCTGCCACTTTTATACCACGCCTTTCCTGTCAGGCTTTCCCAATGAACGCTCCTGACACTACGGTTGAAAATGCTTTTAGTTAGAGCGCTGGATTTCCAGTACCTTGTACTTTAAAATGCCTGCCTGTGTCTCTACCTCCACAACATCGCCAAGCTTTGCGCCAATCAGCGCCTTTCCCACAGGGCTTTCGTTGGAAATCTTGCCCTTTAAGCTGTTTGCTTCTGTGGAGCCTACAATTTTATACTCCAGCTCGTCACTATACTCCAAATCCAAAATCTTTACACGGCAGCCAATGTTGATTTTGTCCAAATCTACCTCGTCTTCCACAATTACTTCCGCGTTTTTCAGGATTTTCTCCAGTTCCTCAATACGAGCCTCTATATCGCGCTGCTCATCCTTTGCCGCATCATATTCCGCATTCTCCGACAAGTCGCCCTGCTCCCTGGCTTCCTTGATTTTCTGCGCAACCTCCTGACGTTTGACAACCTTCAGTTCATGCAGCTCATCCTCATATTTTCTCAAGCCTTCATAGGTTAAAATATTTTTCTTTGATTCCATGGTATGCGCCTTCCTTTTATACACAATTTTTCCTTTTAATATCCGGTTATCTTTGGTCAAACGACTGACGATACCTAGATTATCTTCCGTATTATACTGAATTTTAAACAGGGTGTCAAGATAATTGCTTCTTGTCTTACAAGACATCCTGCAAAATGCACTTCATATCAGCATAGCGGACTTCCTTTGCTCTTGCGCACAGCCTTTTTGCCGCCCCCGACACCACTGTGCTGACAAATACAGCGCCCCCGGGAAGCTGCAGCGGTGTAAGCCCATACAGTTCCTCTCCCGCCACAATCAGCACACTTCCCTTTGCCGGTATGTGCAGTCCGGTAAAGTCGGTGGAAATATCCAGCAAAAAACCGTATTCCTCCAAGAGCTCCTCTTTTGCTTCCGAAAGCGCTTCCCCGCTGCTTGTGACAACGCCGATATAACGGGTATCCCGTACATATTTTTCCAGAAGCTCTTCCGTTTCCAATTCTCTGTCCTGCAAAATAATAAGAGAATCAAATACAATCTGCCTGTACCATATCAAAAAAAGCAGGCCTTCCAATGACAGCGGCTCTTCTTTCCTGCCGAGAAATACCTTTGCTTCCTCATCATAAAAATAGCAGACATTTCTTCCCTCTGAAGGCACTTCGATTCCCCGAATATACTCACTTCTGTCCTTTTCCTTCCACGGCTTCTTCTTGTAGCTGTATACCGGCAGACAGACCCTGTATAGACGGACACTGCCGTCTCTGCCGCATTTTTCTCTGCTTTCTATCCTGTACTGCCAGCTTCCGCGGCGTTTTCTCTTGCCGGTTCCCCCTTTGTCCATCACAAAATAAACGACAGTCATCTCTTCCAAGGCCATTGCTCCGGTTCGTCCTTCTCTTTGAAGATATGCTGCCGTCCGCCGCTTTATACTAGGGAAGTTTTGGTTCAATCAGCTTTTCCCAAAAAAATTTGGTCAAGACTTCTTAATAAGTCATCCATAGACTCCATACTGTTTATCTGCTGCCTGAAACGTGCTGAATTGGGATATCCTGTCGTGTACCATGCTAAATGCTTACGCATTTCCCTGACGCCTGTATACTCGCCTTTGACGGCAAGCTGCAGCGCAGCGTGGCGTTCCACAACCCGACGCACCTCAGCAGATGTCGGCTTCGGGGGAATCTTTCCCGTTTCCAGAAACATGGTGATTTCACGAAATATCCACGGATTACCCTGTGCGCCTCTGCCCACCATAACGCCGTCGCATCCCGTTTTTTCCAAAAGTGCCTTCGCCGAAGCCGCATCCACCACGTCACCGTTCCCAATCACCGGTATCCGCACAGCCTCTTTCACCGCACGGATGCAGTCCCAATCGGCTCTTCCGGTATAATACTGTTCCCTCGTTCTGCCGTGGACAGCGACTGCCGCCGCGCCCGCACTCTCTGCAATCCTGGCAATTTCCACCGCATTACAGTGCGCATCGTCAAAGCCTTTTCTGATTTTGACTGTCACCGGCTTTTTAATGGCTCCTGCCACCTTGCGCACAATTTCTTCCACCAATGCAGGATTTTTCATCAGTGCAGAGCCTTCTCCATTGTTTACCACCTTGGGAACCGGACAGCCCATATTGATATCCAGTATATCAAAAGGACGCTCCTCTATCCGCTTTGCCATTTCCGCCATAATATCCGCATCAGAACCAAACAACTGGAGCGATACCGGACGCTCCTCCTCGCGGATTTCCATCAGCGCTTCCGTATTTTTGCTGTTGTAATAAATTGCCTTTGCGCTCACCATCTCCATGCAGAGAAGCCCTGCGCCCTGCTCCTTGCAGAGCAGTCTGAACGGCAAATCGGTCACACCCGCCATAGGCGCCAGTATGACCGGAGAAGACAGCTTAGCGCTGCCGATTTTTAATTTATCCGTCAATGCTCCTGTTTCCTGTTCTTCTCATAAATAATCCGCAGTCCGTCCAGCGTAAGGGCGCTGTCATAAACATCAATGCTGTCCGTCTCGTCCGATATAATCCTTCCCAAACCGCCGGTTGCAATCACCTTCAAATCCGCATAGCCGCTTTCCTCGCGCACCCGCTTGATGATGTACTCCGTCTGTCCAATCTGCCCGTAAAAAAGACCTGCCTGCATACTGCTGATGGTCTCCTGCGCCAGGATGGACTTCGGCTTCTTGATTTCTATCTTGGAAAGCATTGCCGTCCGCTCCCACATCGCCTCCGCGCTGATTCTGACGCCGGGCGCTGTGATTCCCGCCTCAAAGCTGCCGTCCCTGCCCACCAAATCATAGGTGGTCGCTGTTCCGAAATCAAGTACCAACGCCGGTCCGCCGTATTTTTCATAGGCAGCCACCGCATCTACAATACGGTCTGCGCCAATTGCACGGGGATTCTCCGTCACGACGCGGATGCCTGTTTTGACGCCCGGTCCCACAATCAGCGGCGTGCTTCCCATATACCGCACAATCGCGCCTGTCAGCGAATGCATTACATCGGGTACCACGCTGGCAACAATCGTGCCCTCGATTTGCTCCGTGCCAATCCCCTTCATCCGCATCATCTCTGCCAGCGTAATCCCGTATTCATCCGAGGTTCTCGGAAACTTGGTTGTAATACGGAATGTTGCCGAAAGCGTCTCCCCGTCGTAGACGCCGCAGGTGATATTTGTATTTCCCACATCTATTGCCAGAATCATTTTTTCCTCCACGCTGCCCGGGCAGCACTAACCATTTTGTGATATTCAGAAATTTCCGGCGTCACTCTTCAACGCCGCAAAACAGCTCCTCGTACTTCTCATGAAGCACAAATACCCTGTAATACAGGCTCAGACTCTCAAACAGCTCTTGTCTTTTGTTTCTGATTTGCGATACCATCAGACCGCTGCTGATTTCGTCATAATAAATATCATCGTCATCCGCATCGGTTGTGAGCACCACATTGCCATCCTCTTCAAAGGCAATCGTGAAAACACCGCCAACCTCCTCCGTAAACAGCACACAGAGAATATGCAGTTCCTCCTTCACGGAATCGGGAAGTCCGTTAAAGGCCTCGTTAAAATAATACTTCATCTCATAAGCGCTCGCCCCGCAGAGCACCATTTTGCCGGTTTCTTCTTTTTTACACATACCCGTAAACACCCCTTACCGATACCTCACCGGCATACACCTTTTTCACTTTTCCATCCGCGGTTTTGACACAAAGCTCTCCCTTTTCGTTGATGCCCTGCGCCATCCCCGTATATTCGCCCGCCGGGTCAAGCACACGCACTTCCCTGCCACAGTTGACCAGCGCTGCATTGTACGCCTCCATCAACAGTGACAAATTCTGTTTTTGGGTAAAAAGGGCATAGTCTGCCTCAAAAAATTCCATGATTTTTTCTAACAGAGCCGCCCGCGAAACCTGTCTGCCCAACTCTTGTTCCAGAGACGCTGCTTTCCCTTCCAGTTCCGGAATAAATTCCTGCTCCTTGACATTGATGCCCACGCCGATAACAACATGCTGGATATACTCCCCCTGCACGCTCATTTCCGTGAGGATTCCTGTCACCTTTTTTCCATTTACCACAATGTCGTTGGGCCATTTAATTCCGGTCTTTATACCGCAGACCTCCGTGATGGCGCTCTGTACTGCAATCGCCATCACCAATGTCAGCATGGAAGCCTTGTCCGGCACAAAATCCGGCTTTAAAAGCAAGGTGAAATAAAGGTTTCTGCCTGCCGGAGACGCCCACGTCCTGCCGCGCCTGCCGCGCCCTTGCGTCTGCTGCTCCGCAACTACAAGCGTCCCTGAGGGCGCACCCTCTTCCGCCAGAAGCTTTGCCTGTATGTTGGTCGAGCCCGTGCTCTCATAAAAAACAAGCTTTCTGCCCGCCCATTCGGTGCACATCCGGCTCTCCAGCTCCTCCGCAGTAAAAATATCAGGCAGGGAAATCAGGCGGTAGCCTCTTCCCGTGACCGCCTCAATCCCATATCCCTCCTGCTGCAAGCTCTTTATCACCTTCCAGACCGCCGCCCGCGTCACGCCAAAGCGCTCGCATAGTTCCTGTCCCGAAATGTAATCGTCCGTTTTTCTGAGAAACGAAAGTATTTCCGCTTTCATAGCTATACCCTTTATCCTCTAATTCTTACAACGTCGCCGCCATAACCGCCTTGATGGTGTGCATACGGTTTTCTGCCTCTTCAAACACAACGGACTGTGCAGACTCAAACACTTCGTCCGTTACCTCCATCTCCGTGATGTCAAACTTTTCTCCCATCTCTTTTCCGGTGGTTGTCTTTAAATCATGGAACGCCGGCAGACAGTGCATAAAAATTGCCCGTTTTTTCGCATTGCTCATAACCTTTCTGTCTACCTTGTAGGGCGTGAGCGCTTTGATACGTTCCTCCCACACCTCGTCCGGCTCACCCATGGAAACCCAGACATCCGTATATATCACATCCGCGTCCTTTGTGCCTGCGTCCACATCCTCTGTCAGGGTAATGCTGGCGCCGGTTTTCTGTGCAATCGTCTCACACTCCTCCACCAGTTTTTCATCAGGGAAATACGCTTTTGCTGTACATGCGGTATAATGCATGCCCATCTTTGCACATGCCACCATCAGGGAATTGCCCATATTGTAACGTGCATCCCCCATGTAGGTCAGCTTAATCCCCTTCAGACGCCCGAAATGCTCCTTGATGGTCAGCAAATCCGCCAGCATCTGAGTGGGATGGTATTCGTTGGTAAGTCCGTTCCATACCGGAACATTTGCATATTCGGCAAGCTCCTCCACAATATCCTGTCCAAAACCACGGTATTCGATACCGTCATACATACCGGCAAGCACCCGCGCAGTATCAGCTATGCTCTCCTTTTTGCCTACCTGGGAATCGGTCGGTCCAAGATATGTAGTCGCTATGCCCAGATCACGCGCCGCCACCTCAAAGGCACAACGCGTACGTGTGCTTGTCTTTTCAAAGATAAGCGCTATATGCTTTCTGTCAAGCGTATCTAACAGCGGCTGTGTCCTGGGGCTTAAGGGCTTGCCGCTCTTCTTATTCTCCTTCAGCTCCGCCGCCAGCTTTATCAAATATTCAATCTCTTCCGGTGTAAAATCCAACAGCTTTAATAAATCACGTCCTTTTAAGTTCATAACTTTTCTCCTTTCCTTTTCCACATGAAATTACATAAACACTCGGAATCTGCACTTGCAGACTCCGAGTGAATAATATACTGTGACAACCCTTTTTCGTCCGTGCGGGTTTATTTATCGCTTACTTCCCTGAATGCAGTCGCCAGGGATGCAATGCCCTGCAGGTCTGCAGGAAGCAGTATCTTGGTTGCTTTGCCGTCGGCGGCCTTCTCAAATGCTTCAAGGCTCTTAATCTTGAGCACCGCTTCGTCAGCGCCTGCCTCCTTCAGCATCTTGATACCGTCTGCATTTGCCTGCTGTACCTTTAAGATAGCCTCTGCTTCACCTTCTGCCTCACGAATCATCTTTTCCTTTTCAGCCTCAGCGCGCAGGATTGCAGACTGCTTCTCAGCCTCGGCACGCAGGATTGCAGATGCCTTTTCACCTTCTGCTACCAGAATATTGGCTTTCTTTTCGCCTTCTGCCCTTGTTACAGCCTCACGTCTTTCGCGCTCTGCCTTCATCTGTCTCTCCATCGCATTCTGAATCTCTGCAGGAGGAATGATATTCTTAAGCTCTACGCGGTTTACCTTGATGCCCCAGGGGTCAGTCGCAATATCCAGTGCTGCGCGCATCTTGGTGTTGATGGTCTCGCGGGAAGTAAGGGTCTGATCCAGCTCCAGCTCACCGATGATGTTACGCAGGGTGGTCGCCGTCAGGTTTTCAATTGCCATCATGGGATTTTCCACACCATAAGTAAAGAGTCTGGGGTCTGTTATCTGATAAAACACCACCGTATCTATTCTCATGGTTACGTTATCCTTTGTGATAACCGGCTGGGGCGGAAAATCCGCAACCTGCTCCTTTAAGTTTACTCTTCTGGCAACTCTGTCAAGAAAGGGCACCTTAATATGGAGACCTACTGACCATGTTCCCTGATATGCGCCAAGACGTTCTACCACATACGCCTGTGCCTGCGGTACAATCTTGATACAGGAAATCAGTATCACCAAAAGCAGCGCAATCAGAATAATGATAATCCATTCCATTTGTTTTATTTCCTCTCTTTCTTTTATTCCGTAACTCCAGGACGAAGCTCCTGCAGTTATCTTTCCTTTTTACATTTGTCTGGGCTCCACAATCAGTTTTACGCCGCTAATCGCACGCACCAGTACCACTGTGCCGACTGCTATTTTCTGACCCTCGTCCATGCTTCGGGCCGTCCACTCCTGACCGCTCACCGTTACCTGTCCGATTCCTTCCAAATTGTCAATCTCACTGATGACAATCGCCTGTCTGCCCACCATACTCTCCACATTCGTCTTAATACGATCCTTATTAAAATACCTGACCGCTATCGGGCGGGTAAAGAACAGCAGAAGTATGGAAACTATCAGGAACAAGGCAACCTGTATCACCAAAGGCGCATGCAGCACCGCCGCTATTGCCGCAAGCAGGGCGCCTCCCGCAAACCAGATGGTGGTCAATCCCATGGTTGCAAGCTCAATGACAATAAACGCAATCAAAAGCACCAGCCATACAAACAACATATTATCCAATAGGTCTGACATCTTACTGCCCCCTTTCTTAAAACCTTTTTCTTTTTATCTACCCCTATCTTACTACAGCTCTCCTCGCGCGGCAACCATTTTATTTGCATTATATCCAAAATTATAATCGTGATTCCCGCACGATAAAAGGGGGACGGCGCCGTGCCGTCCCCTTTGCTTTAATAGAATACATGATTGCCGATTACAAGTCCTTCGCGCCCGTTATTACGCCTGAAATGCGTCAAGTCTCCCACGTTGGATACGCCTGAAATCGCCTCCGTTGCCGCGTCAATGCAGCTCTGACTGATTCTTCCGGATTCCAGCACTCTGTTGACCTTGCCGCTCTGCGCGGGCGTAAACTGTCCCGAAGCATAGATAACGCCGTGAATCGTATCAGGATATGCAGCGCTCCGCACACGGTTCATGACAACCGCACCTACCGCAAGCTGTCCCTCGTAGGACTCGCCGCCTGCCTCGCACTGAATCAGTGCTGCCAGAAGCAGGGTAGTGTCTGCATCGGTGGTGTATGCGCCATAGTTTACATGACGTTTGGCCTCCGCCTCCGCCGCTTCACGCTCCTTGATTGCCTCCATGGTTTCGCCTGCATCAAGCTTAAACTCGATTGTAATATAATCCGTGGAAACATATCCGTCCGAGCCTTCATAGTCGATACATGCCCAGCCGTCCTCGCCGACATAAAGCACTTCGACCGCATCTCCCTTGGGCAGTACGCCGTATACATCCGCCTCCAGACTGGGCTCTTTTCTTACCTTCAGCCCGTCGTCGATGTGCGCAACCGTCACGCCGACACTGGCTGCAAGCTCCTCTGCTTCCTCTCCAAATAAAAGATACTCGTCGCTTGCCCAGCCTATGACATCTCCCGACTGAAGCAATGTCCAGCCATTTTCTCTCTCCAAAATAGTGCCGCCGCAGTCTTTATACAGCTTTCCGACCTTCTCCGCTTCCGTATTCGGCTCTGTGCGGACATTTAATGCGTTGCTGACATTGGCCATAACCAGTGTGGATTCTTCTTCCTTTTCCGTAGCAGTCAAATCTATATTCCACTCCTGCGCCCTGGCATTTATGATCTCTGATGCGTTCGTTGCACCCGGGTCTAAAATCGCCGATGCCCCTCCGTTAAAATCGTTCAGGTAATTTTTCACGCTGCCAGCTTCCGCAATCATGCCTGTATTGTAAAAAAACACCGCCGCTATAACCAGTGCAGTAAACAATGCAGGCAGCCTTCTGCCTCTTGCCATTTTCTTTACCTCCAAATGCAAATTGATATCAGTGTGTCCTGATTATTATAAGAATATACCGATTTCATTACATTTATTACAATTTTATTACATTTATTACAAAAGTAATGATAACAGAGGATTTAAATTTTGTCAAGTTTTGGGATTTTTCATTCAATTTTTCATACTTTGCGCAACTACAGGCTCCTCGATTTTTCGATGCACGCTTGCATGGCGTCCATGACCGCAGCACGCATGCCGCCTTCCTCAAGCGCCTTTACCGCCTCAATGGTGGTGCCGCCCGGGGAACACACCATATCCTTCAGCTCAGCCGGATGCATGCCGGTTTCCAGCACCATTTTTGCGCTGCCGAGCACGGACTGCGCAGCCATGGCGTACGCCTGTTTTCGCGGCAGTCCTGCCAGCACCGCCGCATCCGCCATCGCCTCAATAAACATAAATACATATGCCGGTGAGCTTCCGCTCACGCCAACTACCGCGTCCATCATACGCTCGGGAACCTCCCATACCGTCCCAAATGCGGACAGCAGCCTTTCTGCTGCTTCCATCTCCGCATCCGAAACCAGCCCGCCCCGCACAAAAGCAGTACAGCCCTCCAGCACAAGCGCCGGCGTATTCGGCATACAGCGTATCAATTTTATTTCCCGCCCGAAAGCCTCCTCAATCCATGCCATCGTCTTTCCCGCCGCAATGCTGATTACTATGGTCTGCGGTCTGACTGCCGCTTTAATTTCCGCAATCACCTCCGAAAAAAACACCGGTTTTACAGCCAAAAAGAGGATATCTGCGGCGGCTGCCACCACAGCATTGTCGTCCGATACCTCTATGCCATAGGTTTCCCTGCTGCGCTTAAGCGTTGCCTGCGTTTTAGCAGAACCGATAATCTCGTCAGGCTCCACCAGCTTCCTTTTCAGCATACCGCCAATCATTGCTCCTGCCATATTCCCAAGTCCGATAAATCCGATTTTCAATTCAGCACCTTCCTTTCCTTTGTCTGTGCACCTCATACAGCAACAGTGCCGCCGCAACTGCGGCATTTAAGGATTCTACGTTTCCCTCCATGGGTATTTTCAAATAAAAATCCGCCGCGTCCGCAATTTCTCTGCAAAGGCCCTTTCCCTCATTTCCAATCAGGAAAGCGCATCCCTTCTGAAAGGAAAAGCTGTCGTAATAAGCTTCTCCCTCTAAGTGCGCCGCATAAACGGCAATTTCTTTTTCTTTCATTTCCCGCAGCAAATCTGTAAGACTTTCAACATATAAAAAAGGTACTCTGTAGATAGAGCCCATGGTAGAGCGGATTGTCTTGGGATTATAGATATCCACGGTGCTTTTCGACAAAAAAATGCCATTCACACCGGCACCCTCTCCGGTTCTGATTATCGTCCCCAGATTGCCGGGGTCCTGCAAACCCTCTACTACAAGAAAAAAACCATCTCTTACGGCAAGCAGCTCTTCCTTTTCGTAGGCTGGCCTTTCCAGCACAGCAAGCACACCCTGCGGCGTTTTGGTATCAGCCGCCTTCTTCATCACCTCCGAAGAAAACGTTTCATAGCCGCTCTGACAGATTTTATAAAACAGCGCCTGTTCTTTTTCGTTTTTACTACTTTGCAGTCTTTTTTCCAATTCTTCCGTAAGATATATTTCACGAATCATATCCGCAGGCGCTTCCTCCAGCATTTTTATGCCCTCTGCCACAAACACGCCGTCACGCCGCCTTGCCTTTGCATCAGACTGCCACTGCACAAGCTGCTTCACCCTCTGATTTGCCGTACTTGTTATCATATCCGATTCACTGCCTTTCCGCATACGCAGGTCACCTCCCGCGATATGTCCCATGCTTCTGATTATCAAAAGCCCCGGTAAACCCTTCTGCGGGCTGCCGGGACTCTGTCTTTTATCCTTGTCTATCTGTTATTGATTGGCAAACGGCTATTTTGCCAGCAATTTGCTGATTTCAAATGAATATTCCGGAATATTCTTGGTCATGGAAAGCGCCTCTTCAATATCGAAATCCGTAAACTCTCCGTGTCTGTAGCCCACCACGCGCTTGGTCTTGCCCTCCATCAGGAGGTCTACCGCATATGCACCCATAATGGAGGCATAGTAGCGGTCCTTACAGGTCGGACTGCCGCCGCGCTGCATGTGCCCCAGAATCGTGGCACGAGTCTCAATGCCGGTTGCCGCCTCAATTCTCTTTGCCATGGAATTGGAGTGTCCAATGCCCTCTGCATTGATGATAATATGATGCTTCTTGCCCATCTTACGCTTTTCGATAATATTATTGATAATCGCCTGCTCGTTATAATCGTAATTTTCAGGGAGCAGAATATCCTCTGCACCATTCGCAATACCGCACCACAGCGCGATATAACCTGCGTGGCGTCCCATAACCTCAATCACGCTGCAGCGCTCATGGGAGGAAGAAGTATCACGCACCTTATCAATCGCTTCCATAGCGGTGTTGATAGCCGTATCAAAACCGATGGTATAATCGGTACATGCAATATCCAAATCTATCGTGCCCGGAAGACCGATTGCATTGATGCCCAGCCTTGCCAGCGCCTGCGCGCCGCGATAGGAACCGTCTCCGCCAATCACCACCAGACCGTCAATTCCGTGCTTTTTGCAGATATCAGCACCCTTCTGCTGTACATCGGGAAATTTGAATTCAGGACACCTTGCCGTTCCCAGAATCGTTCCGCCCTTCTGGATAATGTCAGAAACGTTATGAGTTTCCATATCTATGATTTCTTCATTCAAGAGCCCCATATAGCCTCTTTCAATGCCTTTTACCTTTAATCCTCTGGCAATCGCCGTACGCACTACCGCACGGATTGCAGCGTTCATGCCGGGCGCATCGCCTCCGCTTGTCAGTACAGCTATTGTCTTTACCTGGTCTGCCATGAATCTACCTCCTAACATTTCCTCTATTTTAATCCATTTCCATATGATTTTCAATCATTTTATGATATTTTTTTCACAAGACAATTCTTCTTTCAGTAAGCCGTAAAGGTACAGGTCTGCCCAGTTCCCGTCATTGTCTCTTGTGTGGCTGCGTTGAATCCCTTCTGGCTTCATGCCGAGTTTTTGCATTAGGGGGACGGATTTGGCGGTGTCTGTTGATTCGGCAAAGATTTTGTGGGCGTGCAGTTCTCCAAAGGCATATGCCATCACCTGAGAGCAGGATTCGCAGGCGTAGCCCTTTCCCCAATATTGTTTATTAAAAAACCAGCCGATTTCGTAAATCGCTTCCTCTACAGAGTGAAAGAGGATATAGCCGACGACTTTACCGCTTTCTTTATGAACGGCTGCAAACGCGCCCTTTCTGCCGATGCAGAATTCAGCCAGAAAGTTCTTGGTTTTTTCAAAGCTGTATGGCGGCTCGCAGTGCGCCATAGTTTCACTGTCGCCGAGAATTTCGTATAAATCCGCAGCATCCTCTAGCCTAAAATCCCGAATAAGAATTCTCTGTGTTTCAATATGCATATTGCTATCTCCGTTTCCGTCATGAGTAGATTTCATGGCAATTCCGATAGGTGCGCCTGCAGATACTCGATAAACCGCCTGCAGGCAATCGGAAGACTCCGGCTGTCCTTGTACCCGATTGCGATAGTCCGGTAAACTGACGGGTCCGTCTTCCGCAGGGCAATCCTGTAATTTGTCCGGTGCAGCACCAGTTCAGCCAGCATGCTGATTCCCAATCCTGCTTCCACCATAGTCATAACCGCATAATCGTCATGTATGGTATACTTTATATCAGGCCGCCTGCCAATCAGCGAAAACGCCTCCAAAGGTTCATAATAATGTCCTTCCTCCAAAAGGATAAAGGGCTCGTCTGCCATATCCTGCAGCGAAACCGTTTCCTTTTGGGCAAGCTTATGGTCCTCGGGCAGAACCGCGAGCATAATTCCTTTCTTTAACACAACCGTCTTTAGACCGTTGACGGCAGCGGGATTGACAAACCCGAAATCCACTGCTCCTGTTTTAATCCAATTTTGAATGGATGTGTAGTCCCCCTGATGTATCACAAACTCCACCCCCGGGTATATCTCCTGAAACCCCTTCAATATCCGGGGCAGCCAGTGCGCCGAGATACTTGCCAATGTCCCCATGCGGATGACTCCCGTGTCCAGTCCGCGGATTTCCTTCACTTTTTCCTGCATAAAAAAGTAATCGTTAATCGTCTGCTCAATATAGGGATATAGCTTTTCTCCTTCCAAGGTCAACTGTGTGCCTGTCCGAAAACGGTTCAACAATTTGATTGCCAATTCCTCTTCTAACGATGCAATCATCTGACTTAACGCCGACTGGGTATACCCCAGAGCTTCGGCCGCCCTCGAAAAGCTTCCCATTTCTACTATTTTTCGGAGTGCCAGGTAACGTTTCATGACATCACTTCACTTTTTCTTATATTTCTATTAGATATTTTTATTTTACTAATATCAAATCAAAGTATATACTAAAACAAAAGGAAAAACAAGTACTCTCCTCTCCCGTCACACGACAGCAAATGAAACTGTATATGAAGGAGGTATTACCATGGAGATAATAGATTATGACCGCCGAGATGCACAGGATTTTGTTGCCTTGAATACTGCGTGGATTGAAGAATTTTTTGAACGTGTGGAGCCGG